>CAYQDH010000093.1:0-14246 GCA_964416075.1 uncultured Anaerolineales bacterium
TTGTCCCGTGAGTACTCTCGCCCTGGAAACTCCTGTGCCGTGTCGTTCCACGCTACCAACAGCTGGTGCCGCTCCGCCTGGGTCAGCATCGGCAGATCCCCAAGCTTGCGCTCGGAGTCGCCCAGCATCTCCACGAGCAAGGAGGCCCAATGCCCTAGCATGCGGCCGATGGTTTCCTGATCAAAGCGCGAACCGTCAAAAGATATCTTGAGCACCAGCTCGGAATCGATCCCGCCCACCACAGTCAACGGATAGTTAGTCTGCTCGAAGGAACGGACATCCTCGATCTGCAGATCCCTGGAACGGCGCAGCAGCGAGGCCTCGACGGGATAGTTCTCAAAGACGAGTATGCTCTCGAACAGGGGCTGGCCAGCGGGGAGATCGCTCCAGCGCTGGACCTCAGCCAAGGGGCTGCGTTCGTACTGTCCGAGATCGGCCTGCTTAGCCTGCAGCGCTTGGAGCCAGGGGATGAGGCGCGCGTCCGGGTCGACCTGTACACGCAGAGGCAGAGTGTTGATAAATAGACCCACCATCATCTCGGCGCCCGACAAGGCGGTTGGACGCCCTGAAACGGTAACGCCAAAGACAACATCCGGTTCACCCGCGTAGCGGCTCAGAACCAGCGCCCAGGCTCCCTGGACCAGCGTGTTCAACGTCAAGCCGTGCTGACGCGCCAGTCCCTGCAGAGCCAACGTCTCAGACAGAGACAGCCGCCGGGTCTGGTCGTGATAACGCGATTGATCGAGGTCCGTGGAGCGCCCAGGATGGTCCACAACGAGTGGCGTGGGCGCTTTGAACCCTCTCAAGGTCTCGCGCCAAAAAGCTTCGTCGTGGGAGCTGTCTTGTTGCTTCAGCCAGCTAATATAGTCGCGGTAACGGCGCACTGGCGGCAGGTAGAGGTCCTGACCCTGGCGGAAGGCTCCATAGAAGCTCAGCACTTCCCGTAGCAAGAGGGGCAACGACCAGCCGTCTAGCAGAATATGGTGATGGCTCCAGAGGAACCGATAAGTGTCGTCAGCGGTGCGTGCTAAGGCCAGGCGCATTAAGGGCGGACGCGAGAGATCAAAACCTTGCTGCCGATCCTTGCGCAGAAGAGACTGCATCTCCTTTTCCTGCTCTTCCGCGGACCGCCCGCGCCAATCATACTGATCAAGGCGCACCGTAACCTGCCGATGCACGGCCTGCAGCAGCTTTTCTACGCGCTTCCAGATAAAGGCGGTCCGCAAGATGTCGTGCCGGTCGACCACACGCTGCCAGGCGCGCTCAAAGGCGGGCACATCCAATGCGTCACTCAGGGTTGCATCGCGCAAGGTACAGGTCGTCTGTTCCACGTAGACGCCCGTCTCGGGTGTTACCAGGCTATGGAAAAGCATCCCTTGCTGCATGGGGGAAAGCGGATAGATGGCCTCGACATTTTGTCTGCCCATTTTACTTTTCACCTGCTGTCTGGTTCAGTTCCACCAAGATAGCTTCCAAATCGTTCTGGTTCACATCGCTATCCACATAGGCGATCTCATCAGGTTGGGAATCGGTTGAGAGGCAATGATCGATCAATTGCTGCAGGGCCTGCAGGTACGCCTGCGCCAGGCCCTCGATAGTCTCTCGTCGGTGGATGTTCTCGCTATAGCCCCATTCCATCCGGAGCCTGTTCTCTACAACCATGCCGCTGACCTCGATCAGGTGCGTGCGGTGCGCCAACGGGCTGTGTGATGGCCCGCTAGATTCAGAGGCCAGAGACAGGTCTGCTTGTTCTTGGCTAGATTGGCCAAGGCCAAACTGGCCAAGGTAATTAAAGCCGACCGGGACACCCTCGATAGACAGATCTTGCCGAAGCTGGGCGTCCTCGCTCAAATAGCGTAACAAGCCATACCCAATTCCCTTGTGTGGCACGCGACGCAACTGCTCCTTGACCGTCCTCAGCGCCTCAGCGAGGTTCCCCTGGCTTCCAGCGGGCAAGCGCATGGGATAGAGCGCGGTGAACCATCCCACGGTACGGGAGATGTCGGTCCCAGCGGACTGGGGTGACCCAGCAGACTGGGGAGAATCCAGAATATCCTCCCGCCCATGTCCCTCCAGATCGATCAGCAAGTCTCGTTCGCCCATCCAGGAAACAAAGGCTTGCTGCAGAGCCGCGAGTAGCAACACGTTGATCTCGGTGTGCTGAGCCGGGTTCCCCACATGCCTCGCCGGGATCTGCTGCAACAGAGCGCGTGTTTTCTCTTCATCCAAACTCACTGCCACGCTGTGAGCAGAGCTTTCGGTGTTGTCCCCATCCAAGTCAACGGGCAAGGGTGGCGTTCCCCTGGCTACCACGGTGCGCCAGTAATCGGCCTCGTTTTTCACAGCCTCACTCTGTGCGTAAGCCGCCAATCGGTGCGCCCACTCTCGGAAGGAGGTCGTTTTGGCCGGGAGATGGACTTGATGTCCCTCCTCCAGCTGCTGATAGACTGATTGCAGGTCTTCCAACAGGATACGCCACGATACTCCATCGATGACCAGGTGATGTGCTACCAGGAGCAAGCGCCCCCCGCGGTCGGCCCCCAAATCCCAGTAGACCACGCGGAAAAGGGGTCCTCTTTCTAGATCCAGGCTGGCCTGTACGGCGCTGGCATCTCGCTCGATAGCGGCTTCCTGCTCATCTACGGAGAGACCCGAGAGGTCAGCAGAGACGACAAGGACCTCTCCCACCAGGCCGTCGTTCCATTGTTCCCATCCAAGCTTGCCTGGGCGGACCTTGTAGCGCATGCGCAATGCGTCGTGGTGCTCCAGTAACGCTTCCATCGCGCCGGAAAGGAGGTCCGGACGTAGCTTGCCTCGCACCTGCAGCAGGACAGCCTGGTTCCAGTGATGAGCATCGGCAAAGCTCTGCTCAAAGAACCAGCGCTGAATGGGTGTTAGAGGCACAGCTCCCTGCACAATACCCTGCTCAGCCATCACCTGGGCGGCCCCAGAGTGCTGGGGAGCGATTTCAGAGAGAGCAGCAAGGCCAGCGACCGTAGGAGCCTGGAAAAGCTGCTTGGGAGACAGCCGCAGACCAGCCTGGTTGGCGCGGGCAATGACCTGGATGCTGAGGATAGAGTCTCCACCCAACTCGAAAAAGTTATCCTCAGCGCTCACAGTATCGACATGCAGCACTTCTGCCCATATTCCCGCCAGTATCTGCTCCCGTTCGTTGCGCGGCGCCACATAACCCGAGCCCGATTCGGAACGGGCAGCGTCGGGGGCAGGTAGCGCCTTTCGATCCACCTTGCCCACAGGAGTAAGAGGCAACGCATCGAGTACCACAAAAGCTGAGGGTACCATATAGTCGGGCAATCTCCCCTGCAGGAAACCGCGCAGCTCGCCGACGGTGGGGATTGCCTCCTGGTCTCTACCCGTGATATAAGCGACCAGGCGCTTGAGTCCCGGAACATCCTCGCGAGCCAGGACGACAACCTCTCGCAGAGCCGGGTGGTGTTGTAGCGCGGCCTCCACCTCTGCTAGCTCGATGCGGAAACCGCGTACCTTGACCTGCTGATCGCTCCGGCCCAAAAACTCTACAATGCCATCAGGCAGGAAGCGCGCCAGATCGCCCGTTCTGTACATCCGTGCTCCAGGTCTGGCGCAGCCGAACATGGTGCTAAAGGGGTCGGGCAAGAACCGTTCGCTGGAGAGCTCAGGTCGATTGAGGTATCCCCGTGCTATCCCCACACCCCCAATATAGACCTCCCCCGTGACTCCTACCGGCACAGGTTGTTGGTGTCGATCTAGGATATAGAGCTTGATATTTGACATCGGCTGGCCGATAGGCACGCTATTCAAGCCATTGGGCAGATGTGTGGCATCGTACCATGTCGCGCACACGGTCGCTTCGGTTGGACCGTAAGCATTGACAAAGCGCCGGCCCGGAGACCATTTTCTGACGATCTCACGGCTACACGCTTCTCCCGCCGACATGACAATCTGCAGATCAGGTAATTCGTCGGCAGGCAGCACGGACAACGCAGAAGGAGTCATGACCATGAGCGTCACAGCATGTTCGCGTAGAAAGCGTGCCAGGTCCGGGCCCGGTAGCGCTTCGTCCCTATCCGGTATGCACAGGGCGGCGCCTCCCAACAGACCCATGAACAGATCCGCAACAGAGCCATCGAAGCTGAGAGAGAAAAACTGAAGGATTCGCGTGTCACCCATGATGTGGAAATCGCGTATGTAGGTCGTAGCCAGGTTGCACAGGCCGCGATGGCACAACAGAGTACCTTTGGGTCTTCCGGTCGACCCCGAGGTATAGATGACATACGCCAGGTTATCCGCATTCGCCCGCGGTGATGGATTCTGGGTGTCATCCAAGGTGCACGCTTGGGTACCAGTCTCCTCATCTTCCAAGCAGATGAGCCGAGCACCGCCGGTTGGCAGGCCCGCCACCAGATGTCTCTGCGTAACCAGAAGGGGCATCTGGGTATCCTTCGTGACACTGCCCATCTCGCGCACCATGAACGCTAATCTTTCAAGAGGATAGGTGGGATCCAACGGGACGTAGGCGCCGCCAGCTTTCAGGATGCCCAAGACACCGACAACCATCTCTATGGACCGCTCCATGGAGAGCCCAACCATCACTTCTGGGCCCACACCAAGCCTGATCAGGCGGTGAGCCAACCGGTTCGCCCGTTCGTTCAGCTCACCGTAGGTCACCGACCGGTCAGCCTGTATCACGGCCAGAGCATTCGGCGTGCGCGCTACGGCAGCCTCAAAGAGCTCGTGCGCACAGACGCTATCGGGAAATGGTGTGTCGGTGTCGTTCCAGCTCACGACCACCTGCTGCAACTCTGCATCGGTCAGCCAGGGCAACGTGGCTATCGACCGCGCAGGATCGGCCACGATCCCCTCGAGCAGCACCTTGAGATGATCAACCCATAGGCCGATAGTCGACGCCTCGAACAGGTCCGTGTTGTACTCGAGCATGCCATCTAAACCACCATCGTTCTCGCTCAGAGAAAGGGTGATGTCGAACTTGGCGGTCTGCGTATCGACGGCCACAGGCGTCAAGTGCAGATCGGCCAGGCTGGTGGTGGGCAGCGCTGTGTTTTGATAGCCTGCGGTCTGCAAGACAAACATCGTCTGGAACAGGGGCGAATAACTGGCGCTACGCTCCGGTTGGAGCGCATCGACCAGCACGTCAAAGGGCAAATCCTGATGCGCATAGGCGCCCAGGGTACTCTTGCGCACGCGGACCAAGAGATCGCGGAACGTGGGTTCGCCACTCAGGTCTGTCCGCACCACCAGCGTATTCACGAACAGGCCTATCAGGTTCTCGATCTCCTCACGATTACGGTTGGCGCTTGGAGTACCGACAGTGATGTCTTCTTGGCCAGAGTAACGGTAGAGCAGCGTCTTGAAGGCCGCCAGGAGGGTCATGAACAGCGTTACGCCCTCTCGTTGGCTCAGCTTTCTCAGGCCTGCAACAAGGTCGGCGTGTAGAGCAAAGCGCTGGATTGCCCCCCTGTAGCTCTGCACCGCTGGTCTCGGCCGGTCGATGGGCAGTTCGAGCAGCGGGGGCAGGCCGTCGAGCGCCACCTTCCAATAGTCCAGCTGGGCACTCGCCTGATCGCTCTGCAACCAGCGACGCTGCCACGCGCTGAAATCAGCATATTGGATCGAAAGGGGCGGCAAAGGCCCTGCTTGCTCCGGCGCCGAGATAGATTCGCCAGCAATGGATCTAACTGCCCCATACAAAGCCCCAAGCTCGCGCAGGAAAACCCCCATGGACCAGCCATCGGAGACGATATGGTGCATCGTCATGAGCACAATGTGCTCTTCCTGGGCCAGACGCAACAGGCGTACCCTTAGCAGAGGACCATGCGCAATATCGAACGGCCGCTGAGCTTCCTGCCGCGCCAGGTGTATCGCCTCGTCCTCACGCTGGTCGGGGGGCAGAACGCTCAGATCGATGACCGGTATCTCGATGGCCAACTCTGGCGCAACAATCTGCTTTGCCTGACCATCGATTGTGACAAAGTTTGTGCGCAGCACCTGGTGGCGAGCTAGGATCTCGTTGATGCACTGCTGCAACGCGACCACGTTGAGAGGCCCCTGCAGGCGAGCTGCGCTGGCAATGTTATAGAGAGGGCGATTAGGTTCCAGTTGATCGAGGAACCATAGGCGCTGCTGCGATGAGGAGAGTGGGAGCTCGCCGCTATCCTGCGAAAGAGCATCACCGTCCGACGCAGGCCGAATGGGGGCAAGGTGATCGTCGGTGGGGCGTACACCGCGCAGAGCCGATTCGACGCGCAGAGCCAGCCCGGCCACGGTGGGAGCTTCAAAGAGGTGCTGTAAGGGCAACTCTATGCCGAGCAGTGTACGGATACGCGATACTACCTGTGTAGCGAGCAAGGAATGGCCGCCAAGGCTGAAAAAGTTGTCATGGATACCCACACGCTCAACACTCAACACCTGTTGCCAGACGTCGACCAGCAGTTCCTCTATGGGTGTGCGAGCTGCCACGTCCGGCTCTGTGCTGGAATGCCCCCAACCTGGGGCTCCCCAATCTGGGGTGGGCAGAGCACGGCGATCCACTTTGCCATTGGGCGTCATGGGGAGGGCATCCAGAAACACCATAGCGGCAGGCATCATGTAGGCAGGCAGCTTTTCCTGGACCAGATCCCTGAGCTCGCTCACGGAGGGGGTGCGGCCCTCGTGCGACACCACATAGGCCACCAGGCGACGGTCACCAGGCTTGTCCTCGCGCGCCACGACCGCGGCTCGCTTGACTCTGCTGTGTTGCTCCAGGACCGCCTCGATCTCCCCCAGCTCGATACGAAAACCGCGAATCTTGACTTGATGATCGGTTCGCCCCAGAAATTCGATGTTGCCATCAGGCAGATAGCGCGCCAGGTCCCCGGTCTTGTACATGTGGGCACCGGGTAAGGGGCTAAACGGATCGCGCACAAAGCGTTCTTGGGAGAGTTCGGGGCGATGGAGGTAACCCCGCCCAACGCCCTCGCCGCCGATATGCAACTCGCCGGGCACCCCTATGGGGACTAGATTCCTGTGCTGGTCCAGGATATAAGCGGTCCTGTTAGCCATGGCTTGCCCAATGGTGGGCCGCGGCCCCACGCTGTTTATGCAGCAGGTGGTGGCATCTACAGTGCATTCCGTGGGGCCATACATGTTGTAGAAACTCGTCCCCTGGGCGCGGGAAAGGACGTCCCAGGTGGATTGATCGATGGCCTCGCCCCCAGGGAGCACGATGCGGGGCTGCCAACCTTTGCCATCCAGCAGTCCAGCGGACAGCAGCACTTGCAGCTGCGAAGGGACACAGTCGAGAACGTCAAGCCTGGCATCGCGCAGGTAGGCCAACAAAGCGTCGCCGTCTCGTCTTACAGCATCGGGGAGAACATAGAGGGTATGACCCTGCAACAGCGTGACGAGTTGCTGCACGGAGGCATCGAAGGAGAGAGGGGCATTCAGGCTCACCCGGAGGGGCGCCGGGTGGACCCTCTCGGCGCCATTCGGGCTATAAATCGCGTGGTTCAATCCCGCCCACAGATTGAGCACCGACCTATGCTGGATCATAGCCCCTTTGGGCTTGCCCGTCGACCCGGACGTGTAGATCACGTAGGCCAGATTCTCCGGCCCGACAGAGCGCGTCGGGTTTGTGTCACCATCGTCTTCAACCAAGATGTCATCCTGGTTTTTCGTGGCCGCATCAAGTCCCTTATCCAGGTACACGATGCGGCATGCCGTCTCAGGGAGGATAAGCCGCAAATGCGTCTGCGTGACCAAGATCTTTAGGCCGGAATCCTGGATCATGAAGCTAAGCCTATCCTGGGGATAGGTGGGATCTAGGGGCACATAGGCGCTGCCGGCCTTGAGAATACCTAAAAGCCCGACGATCATATCGGTGGAACGGCTGGCCGCAAGCCCTACCAGCACGTCAGGTCCTGCCCCAACCAGGCGCAGTTCTCTCGCCAAGCGGTTAGCTCGCCAGTTCAGCTCCCGATAGGTCAACGTATCGACGGCGCCCTGCTCAATGTCTTTGTAGACAACCGCCAGGGTGTCGGGTGTACGCTCCACCTGTTCCTCAAACACTTGATGGATGCAGCGATCCCGAGGGTAGTCGACTCGATTGCCGTTGCAGCTTGCCAGCAACTGCCGTCGCTCCGCCTCGGTCAACAAGGGAAGCCGCGAAATTCGCTGATCGGGGTCAGCTATGATCGCCCTCAAGAGGGTTTGAAAGTGGCCGATCATGCTGTTGATCGTCTGTCGCTCGAACAGGTCGGTGTTATATTCACACGTACCCTTGAGTCCCTCTCGGCGCTCTTCGAGGGTTAGCGAAAGGTCGAACTTGGAGGTGCCCCGATCGATCTCTAGCAAGGTGGCGGTCAGGTTTCTCAGTCTGAGCTTGTCCGCCAGACCAGCCTGGGCGGCACTTCGGAGGTCGAACATAACCTGGAACAGAGGTGTGTAGCTGGTGTCGCGCTGGGGCTGCAGGGCCTCCACAAGCGTCTCAAAGGGCAAGTCCTGATGCGCCATGGCGCCCAGAGCCGTCTCGCGCACGCGTTGCAGCAGCTCGCGGAAGGTGGGATCGCCGCTCAAATCGGTGCGCATGACTAGGGTGTTGACAAAGAACCCGACGAGTCCTTCGAGTTCAGCGTGGTTGCGGTTGGCTACCGGGATGCCCACTGTCACATCGTCCTGGCGGCTGTAGCGGCTGAGAAGAACCTGAAACGCCGCCAGGGTGATCATGAAGAGGGTGACCCCTTCGCGCTGGCTGAGCGCGGCGAGTTCACGCATGAGCCTTTCCGGGGCGACGTGGTCGCCCAAGAAAAAAGACTGCGTGCTCCCCCGCGAAGTCAGTACCGCTGGGCGTGGATGATCCGTCGGCAGGTCAAGAAACGGCCCCTGGCCCGCGAGGCGCGCCTTCCAATAAGCAAGCTGGCTCTCGAGATTAGCCCCTTTTAACCATTCCCTTTGCCACAGGGCATAATCGGCATATTGTAGGGGTAGGCCGGCGAGCGGCGATATGCGCTCCTGGCCTCGCTCAGAAGGCCCGCCTTGCTCGGAAGGCCCGCCTTGCTCGGAAGGCCCGCCTTGCTCGGAAGGCGATGAATAGGCCTCGTAGAGGGCGCTCATCTCCTTCACCAACACGCCCATGGACCAACCATCGGACACGATGTGGTGGATCGTCAAGAGCAAGACGTGCTCATTATCTTCCAGGCGCAAGAGCTGTGCGCGCAACAAGGGGCCCCGCGTGAGATCGAAAGGACGGCGAGCCTCCTCGGTGGCCAGGCGCAGGGCCTCGGGACCGTGCTCTCCCTCTGGCATACGTCGCAGATCCACCACCGGCAGGGGTACCTCGCCTTTGGCCGCTATGAGCTGCGCGGGCTGGCCGTCTCGCTCTTCGAAGGTGGTGCGCAATATCTCGTGGCGCCACACGATCTCGCTGAGCGTGCGCTTCAGAGCAGACTCATCGAGGGGACCGCGCAGATGCAACGCAGCCGGGATGTTGTAGAGCGAGCTCTGGGGATCCCATTGCCAGAGGAACCACAGCCGTTGCTGGGCGAACGATAGGGGCAAAGGTTCAGGTCTTTCCCTCGCACTCGGCGACACGTCATTGGTTGCCATAGTCAGGGGCCTGGAGACCCTCATCTTCTCTTGCTGCGATCTTTGCAGCCGTAACATCAGCAACTGTCGCTTCTCGGGGCTAAGCCCGGCGACGCGTTTCTCCAGATCGGTCATCTACGTGCTCCCTTGGGCTGGCCTGCTGGGGTGTTTGCGCGCAAGTCCCCCGAACCTGTTCGCTACACCCTGCCTTGCCGCACTATGCACTTTCAAGAGGCATCGGCGTGCTACCGCCCTAGTTCTCCTTACTCAGCCTTTTGCGTGCCTCGTCGTCGGAGAGCTGCTCCAGCTCATCCAATAACTTGGCCAACTCGGACTCGCTCGCCAATTCAGACTGGCCTTGCGACTCCGTTTCACCTTGTCCCTGGCCCTCCGCCTGTAGTTGGACGATGATGGGCGCGAGAGAAGCGATGGTGGGTGACTCGAATAGATTGCGCAGCGGCATCTCGATGCCCAACTGCTGCCGTAGCCGAGAGGTCAGCTGTGTGGCCAGCAGCGAGTGTCCACCCAATTCGAAAAAGCTATCGTGAATCCCTACTCGCTCCACACCCAGCACCGAGGCCCACAGGTCGGCCAGTTGCTGCTCCAGGGTGGTGCGCGGCGCCACATAGCCGTGCGCTCTGTCCAGCTGACTGGAATCGGGAATGGGCAGGGCGTTCAGATCCACCTTCCCTGTCGGCGTCAAGGGAATTGCCTCCACCAGGACTACTGAGGAAGGCACCATGTACTCGGGCAGCTTGGTCCTTAGGAACTGCGCCAGATCATGACCACCGAGCTGGCCTTGGAGAAGGGGCTCGCCTTGGCTGGAAACAGGCTGGTTGTTTGGCACAATGTAAGCAACCAAATATTTGTTCCCCGTATCATCCTCTCGCGCCCGAACAATTGCCTGCCGGACGCCGGGATGTTGAGCCAGAACGGCCTCGATCTCACCCAATTCCACACGGTAGCCCCGCACCTTGATCTGATCATCTGCGCGTCCCAGGAACTCGATGTTTCCGTCCTGCAAGAAGCGCGCCAGGTCACCCGTCCGATACAGGCGCGCCCCAGGCCGGGCGCTGAAGGGATCGGGTACAAATCGTTGTTGGGTTAGGTCAGCCCGGTTGAGATATCCTGTGGCCAGACCATAGCCGCCCAGGTACAGTTCGCCAGCGACACTCACTGGAGCAGGGTTGCCATAGCGGTCCAGGATGGAGGCTGTTCGGCCGGGCAGTGGACGACCAATGGGCACTCGCGCGAAATCGGCGCGCTCCTTAGGCACCTCGTACGTGGTGGCGGTAATCGTGGTCTCCGTCGGGCCATAGGCGTTTAGCAACTTGACCCGACGCATTGGCGTTTGCTGCCATAGGCGCACCACTTCGGGACGCATGGTATCTCCGCCTGGGATCATCAGACGAAGGACGTCGCTCGGCGCAGATTCTGGCTCCTGTGCCCAGGCGTACACCAGTTGCTGCCAATAGATAGTAGGCAGGTTCGCCACAGTGATGCCGAGCTCTTTTGCCCGGCGGCTGAAATCGGCAGCCGTCCACATATCCGGCCCGCGCATCACCACAGTAGCCCCGGTGATCAACGTGGGCAGTATCTGCTCCAAAGATGGGTCAAACACCAGGGACGGAAACTGCAGCACACAGTCCTTTGGGGTTAGCCCATAATGCTCCCGTACGTGCAGGCAGTGCTCGGTCAACGTACCGTAAGACACCATGACACCCTTGGGCATGCCCGTGGAGCCTGACGTATAAATGATATAGGCGAGGTCCTGCGTCGCAGTGGTGTTTTCGAGTTCCTCATCGTCCAGGGCACCGCCCTCATCCTCCAAGCTCAGTACATCCATCGTCGCCACCTGAGCTGAATGTGTGCCCACCGAGTTAGCGAGTAGGATCGCAGCTCCAGCATCCTGCAACATAAAGGCCAAGCGCTCAGCAGGATATTCGGGATCAAGCGGTAGATAGGCTCCACCTGCCTTGAGAATACCCAAGAGAGCGATCACAGCATCGAGCGATCGCTCCAGGGCCACACCCACAACGACTCCCGGTCCCACACCGTGCTCGCGCAGGCTACGGGCCAGGCGACCAGAACGGCGGTTCAACTCCTCATAGGTCAAAGATTGGTTGTCGGGCAAGGGATTGCCCATCACCAAAGCAACAGCGTTAGGGGTGTGCTGCGCCTGCGCCTCAAAGAGGGGTATAGGCGACGATACTCCCCCCTCAGTGACCGAATCTGTAGGGCTAGAGGTCCACGCACGCAGCAGTTGGCCCCTATCCGCATCGCTCAGGATGGACAGTGCACCAACGCGTTGCTGGGGATCGGCGACGATGCTCTCCAGGAGGTTCTGATAGTGCTCGAGCATAAGCTGGATCGTGGAGGCATCGAACAGATCGCTACTATACTCTAGCGCAGCCACGAGGTCAGTGTCCGTCTCGGCCATGAGCATCGTCAAGTCAAAGGGCGAAATCTGTTGCTCCAGCTCCATGGAACCAAGCTTCGCGCCTACCAGGGCCATCTCGCCATCCGCTTCGCCCAAGGCAAAGGGCATCAGTTCTTGCCGGTTGAGCAAGCGAGTCGTCTTCTGCCAGGCAAACATCGCCTGAAAGATGGGAGAGCGGCTGGCATCGCGGAACGGCTGCAGCCTCTCTACGAGCAGCGCAAAGGGTAACTGGTCGTGGGCAAAGGCTGCTTCGACCGTCTGACGCACCTGATCCAGGAAACGAGTGAAGGCGGGATTGCCCGCCAGGTTGGCGCGCATGACGATGGGGTTCACGAAATAGCCCACCACCCGCGCAAAGCGCGGGCTGCGGCTGGCCTTGGGATAACCCACCAGGATATCATCCTGGCCCGTGTAACGGTGCAGCAGGACCTGGTAAGCGGCCAACAGCAGCACGTGCAGGGGCACATGCTCCGCTTCGGCCAGTTGGTGGAGTTGCCCCGTCAGCGTAACACCAAGCCTGCGAAAACGGGAGCTGCCCCTGCCTGTTTGGTGCGCCGGTCGCGGGCGATCGGTGGAGAGGCTGAGGGCTGGGAGATCGCCGCTCAGGGCCTCTCTCCAGTAGTCCCAAAGGCGCTCCCCCTCAGGACAGGCGAGCATCTCATTTTGCGCCTGCACATAGTCAGCATACTGGGTGCGCGGCGGTCTGAGCGTCGGCGGCGTGGCGTTTGTCTGCGCCAGCGGACTGGCGTGCGCCAGCGGACTGGCGTGCGCCAGCGGACTGGCGTGCGCCAGCGGACTGGCAGCCAGGTACAGTTGATCCAGCTCGTGCAGCAGAACCGCCACGGACCACAGATCGGCGACAGTATGATGCAGGGCCAGCATAACCACATGATATTCAGGGGAAAACGTGAAACAGCTCACTCGCATCAGCGGACCACGAGCCAGATCGAAGGGCCGATAGAGCTCTTCAGCCAGCCGGGCATGGAGATGATCATCGTCCCAGGAAGAAGCGTCCTCGTCAGTAAAGTGCACATCCATGCGGGCATGAATCTGGGCTACAGGCTCCCCTAGGGGCGCAACGAAGGTAGCGCGCAAGAGAGGGTGGCGATCCATGAGCCCCTGGAAGGCATGCTTTAGGATGCGGACGTCGAGGGGACCGTGGATGTGCACGGCGCGGGCGATATTGTAGGCAGCGTTCTCGGGCGTTAGCTGCTGTAGAAACCATAGCGCCCGCTGACCATAGGAAAGGGGCGCCTCGACAAACTCTGCAGGCCCAGCAGCGGGACAGGTACCAGGTGCGTTCGCCAACTCTGTAGCGCTCGCCAAGGGGACCTGGCCTCCCACGATGCCCGAAATGCGCAAAGGCTTGGGATCTTCCGGCATGCTAACCTCCGCAGTGGTGCGAACCGACCCGTTGGCCGTCGGTAAATCGATCTTCAATCTCTGTGGCAGATGGCGTGTCGGGCGAGTGGCTGAAACTGGCTCTCCGAAAATCTAGTGCACGGTCGTCCTGGTCGGTCTCTCGTCCGGCTGGGTGCATCGACTTCCGCGCTTGACATCGGGCGCGGCCGCATCCCCCGCAATCATCGACACGAAGATAGTAGCGAATTTGCTACCACTTGATTATTATACAATGGAAGAACACATTTAACTTGAATGTATGTTCACCGCGGGCTGTTGATCGCGTGACAGTTTTTAAATACACGTGGTGTAGAAGGTTCTGTCTGACAGGGATTGTGTGCTATGCTCAGGGTATTGGCTAAAGAGGATGTTCGTTCAGGTGTCAGAAGCCTGGGCAATTCCGCCGCCTAATTGCTAGCTGTATGGGCCATGCACCAGTCTGCCGGGAGATGTATTACATTGTAAAGTAAAGAAATGCATCAAAATTGTCTTTTACGTATACGATTCGTAAAAATAGTCGTTTTCAGGCCAAGACCACTCTTTTATCATAACACAGAATGGTTAATACCAGGTTAATATTTGGTTAATAAGACCTTGCGCACCAGTGGTACGCCCTCAGCGGTTTTGCCGATCACCGCTTCTGCCGCGACCGCAGTAAGGGCCACAAAGGCACCGACGCAATGTTGCAGGGGTGTTTGATCTGGCCAAATGTTTGACGGCCCCAGGCTTTCAGCTAGAATAAATGGCGAGGTGTTAGCCGAGTTGTCTCTCGCCCCAATAGCTCAGTGGATAGAGCAACTGCCTTCTAAGCAGTGGGTCGCAGGTT
>CAYQDH010000094.1:0-759 GCA_964416075.1 uncultured Anaerolineales bacterium
CAGGAACATGTTACAATAACTATGGCTCTGTGTCGAGCGCTATCATCAGCAACTCGGTTGGGTAGGAGCCTCGCGTATCATGCAGCCTGGTTGCGTACGAGAGGGGGGTCAGCGATGGCTACTGGAGATGGGCGAGGGGCTGGCATCCTCGGTACTGACCAAGATCGAGAAGCGCACGAGATCGATGAGGAGGTCACGATTGTGGGGCATGCCTCAATCAGAGCGAATCTCGTGGTGCCAAGAGATGCTTGTGGCATGGTGATCTTTGCCCACGGTAGTGGCAGTGGCAGGTTCAGCCCGCGAAATCGTTATGTGGCGGGACGGCTCAACGCGAAAGGGATCGCCACACTGCTCGTCGATCTACTCACGGAGCGCGAAGAAGAGGTAGATGAGATCACGCGCCAGCATCGGTTCGATATCAGCTTGCTCGCATCCAGGCTCATGCAGGCGACGGATTACTGTGCCCGAGAAGAGAGGCTCAGTCGGTTGGGCGTGGGTTACTTTGGCGCTTCCACAGGGGCTGCTGCTGCGCTCATTGCTGCGGCCCAGAATCCCGGGGCTGTGCAGGCCCTCGTGTCCAGGGGGGGGCGACCCGATCTGGCAGGAAAGGCGCTGGGGCAGGTGCGGGCGCCAACGCTCCTGGTCGTGGGCAGCTTGGATCATGTGGTCATCGGCCTGAACCAACAAGCTCTGCAGCTGCTCGTCAACGCCAAGACGCGCGAGATGGTCCTCGTTCGCGGCGCCACCCATCTCTTTGAA
>CAYQDH010000094.1:769-6935 GCA_964416075.1 uncultured Anaerolineales bacterium
GTGGCTGAGCTGGCGGCTGGCTGGTTCGGCCAATACCTTTGCAATCTCGCATGATCGGAAGCAGGGCAGCAGCGCCCACCGATCGTCCCCAACAGCAACAGGCCAGGCCCAGATCAGTCAGCCCGGCCGCGCGATTCTACTGGCGCATAACAGCTTTACGACAGCCGCTCGACAGCTTCCTGAACGGACATCCCGGGCTTGACCCCAAGTTCGGCTGCTAGGGTGTTTACGTGGGTGATCCGCCGCTGGACGAACTCTGTCACCGTATAGGCCGGCTTACCCGGCTCAGGAACGATCTTGGCTGCCGGTAGCCCGAACCCATTCAGTGCCTCTGTGTCAAAGGAACCGCACAGGATACTGCCCTTCGGAGCATCCACCACGAAACACCACGATGTGGACCACTTGAGCTGGCAGGCCTGCACAACTCCTTTGGTAGTGTGCAAGTTCTCAACGTAGAGCTCCATACTTCCCTCCATCGATCTGGTATGGTAAACTGGCAGAAAGGAACAAAGCGAATATCCCCGCGCCGTTCGGTCATGGCGCGACCGCCGTATCTAGCACGACGCCTAGCATTTTACCCGCTAATGGCAAAACATGCTATAAGCGGAGGATGCTTAACGCGAGATCGGCGGAAGCTGGGCTTGTTTTCGTCTAGTGTTGGGGCAAGCGGAAAGAGCCTACGCCCGTAACTTGACACCGGTACTATTCCGGCTAAAATAGACTTGTTGCGGCGATGGCAGTTCTAGGAGCAGCCGCCCGCGAACAAGGGGTAGGTTGGGCCGCTAGCTCAATTGGCAGAGCCACTGACTCTTAATCAGTTGGTTTCAGGTTCGAGTCCTGAGCGGCTCACTTGCAGTGGTGGGGGCCCTTGCACCCACTTCAGTCGGACGTGGGCCAGGGAGTGTTGAGCAGAGTCACGGGCTTGGTCGCACTCTGGTAGGCCAGCCAGGGCATCTGACCGAGGTTGCAGTTCGGGCTCCTGGGGTCTCGGTATCCTGGGGAAGTGTCGGAACTGGCAGACGAGCGTGACTTAGGATCACGTGGAGCAATCCGTGAGAGTTCAAGTCTCTCCTTCCCCACCTGGCATCGAATGAATGTTCGTGCCTCCTATTAGTGCGGAAGTGGCTCAGCGGTAGAGCATCTCCTTGCCAAGGAGAGGGTCGCGAGTTCAAATCTCGTCTTCCGCTTTTGCGGCGATGGGGGCCAGCATTAATGGTCCTTTATCACACTCGGCGGCCCAAATCCGGGTACGCCGTATCTCGGCCGGCGGATGGCCGCAGTAAGCGCTGGTTCTGGAGCAATCCTTGGTAAGGGGATAGTCCGGAGCCAGCATTTTCGTGTCATAGAGCAGGGGACCAGCTCGAAGGGTGCGCAATGCGAGCACCTGCCGCTGATGTTCGATAGAGGGAGGATGGAACATTGAAGCTTACGGTCAAGACCGAGCCAGTTGCTACCTGTGAGGTCCTGCTAACGATCGAGCCGGACCCTGAGACTATCAACAGCGCCATGCGCAAGACGGCGCGCGAGATATCGCGCGTGCGGCCCGTCCACGGATTCCGGCCTGGCAAGGCTCCCTATGGTATGGTGGAGCGCATCTTTGGCCGCGAATTGATCCTCAATGAGGCCCTCAACGATATCGCGAACGACCTGTTCCGCGAGGCTGTCAAAGAGGCGGGCATCGAGCCCTTTGAAGCCGGAAAGTTGGAGATTGACTCACAGGATCCCCTTGTGCTCCATGTCAACGTTCCGCTGGTGCCCGAGGTAAAGCTGGGCGATTACAAAGAGCTGCACATTGCGCCGGAGGCCGACGTAACAATCGGCGAAGCGCAGATCGATCAGGAGATCGAGTCCGTGCGCCGGCGACATGCCACGTACGAAACCGTGGAACGTCCCGCCCAGATCGGTGATCAACTGGCAGCTAGTAACAAGGGAGTGTCTGAGGGCGAAACGCTCTTCGACCAGAGCGATCTGTCCATAGACCTTCGCGACGAGGTGCCCCCGCCGGGGTTTTCCGAAGCTCTCGTGGGTGCGGTGGCCGGCGAGACACGCGAGTTTTCGCTAGCCTATCCCGATGACTATGAGGACAAGAACCTGGCGGGCAAGAATGTCCAGTTCACGGTGACCGTCAAAGCGGTGCGCCAAGTGAACCTTCCCTCTATCGATGACGACCTCGCCAAGATGGCGGGAGACTATGAGACTCTCGTCGATCTGCGTGAGGCAACGGCGAGGAATCTCAAGGAACGCGAGGAAAACGCTGCCCGGGCACGTGAGGCAAACGCTGCTGTGGAGGCCTTGGTTAGCAATTCCTCGGTAGAATACCCTGCCGCTGCTCTTAGGAATGAGGTCGATAACCTCCTGAACAGGCGCCGCGCCAATGTCACACAGATCGGTTTTGCATGGGATAGGTACCTGGCGATGATCGGGCGCACCGAAGAAGAGATTCGTGAAGAGTTGCGTCCTTCGGCGGAGAAGAGCCTGGTACAGCGTCTGGTTTTGGAAAAGTTGTCCCAAGCCGAGAATCTCAGCGTAGAAGGACCCGAGCTTGCTGCGGCCGTAAGTAATATAGCTTCCAGCTATGGTGAGCGGTCGGAGCAAGTGCAACAACAGTTGATGCGAAGCAATGCCATGCTGTCCATCTATGGCGACATTCTGCTGCGCAAGGCTGTTGAGCGCCTGACTGCGATAGCGACTGGCCGGTTCGAAGCGTCACCTACGACAGTGGAAGACCAGCCTGAGAACGAGGACACTGGCGCCGATACTGAAGACAACGCCCAAGACGAGCAGACAACCGAGACACAGTAGTCTTTTCTGGAACGGCCTCTTCCCATGCTACTTGATGGTGCATGGGCCAGAGGCCGTTTTTTGTTTCCTGCTCGTTTCACTGTAAGATAAGAATAGTGCACTAGATAGCGTAGCCCCGTATTCAGTGGGTAAAGGGGAGGCTTAATGACGGCTCAAGCTTTGATACCGATGGTGATCGAGTCTACAGGGCGCGGCGAACGCGCATACGATATTTACTCGTTGCTTCTGAAGGAGCGTATCATATTCCTGGGCATGCCCATTGATGACAATGTGGCGAATCTGATCGTGGCCCAGATCCTATTCCTTGCTCGCGAGGACCCAGAGCGAGAGATACGTCTCTATATTCACTCGCCAGGGGGCGTTATCTACTCTGGGCTAGCTATCTATGATACCATGCAGAGCGTAACTTGTCCGGTTGAGACGATCGCCGTGGGCAGCACAGCAAGCATGGCCACGGTACTCCTGGCGGCAGGGACGCCGGGCCGGCGCTATGCGTTGCCCAATGCTACGATTCACATGCACCAGCCAGCTGGTGGTGCCCGTGGACAAGCGGTGGACCTGCAGATCCAAGCCGAGGAAATCCTACGCTTGCGCAGGCGGCTGAACGACATTCTGGTCAAGCATACAGGGCAACCTGTCGATCGTATTGAGCGCGATACAGATCGTGACTATTACATGGATGCCGAGCAGGCGCGCGCATACGGCTTGGTGGACGAAGTGATCCAGCCCCGACAGCTCAAAGAGAAGACGGAGGAACAGAAATGAGCGGTTCTGGCTCGGGGTCGCGTTGTTCCTTTTGCGGCCGATCGGAGCAAATGGTCAAGCGGCTGATATCGGGGCCAGATTCCGTTTACATTTGTGACGCTTGTGTCACGTTGTGCAAGCAGATATTGGATGCTGGAGGGCACCCCGCATCTCAGGATTCGGCGCGCCCAAACCGCATTCCCTCTCCAAAGGAACTGTACGAGTCATTGAGTGAGTATGTGGTGGGCCAGGATAGGGCCAAGAAGGTATTGGCTGTGGCCGTCTACAACCACTATAAACGTATCGCTGGGGATGTCGAGTCGGATGTCGAAGTGCAGAAGAGCAATATTCTTCTTATCGGCCCGACGGGGTGTGGAAAGACGCTCCTGGCGCAGACCCTGGCTCGGGTGCTTCACGTTCCCTTTTGCATTGCAGATGCCACCTCTCTTACCGAGGCGGGCTACGTGGGCGAGGATGTAGAGAATATCCTGCTCCGTCTCTTGCAGGCTGCGGATTTCGACATCGAACGTGCCTCCAAAGGCATTGTGTATATCGACGAGATCGACAAGATTGCTCGCAAAGATGGTGGCAATCCTTCGATCACTCGGGACGTGTCGGGCGAGGGTGTGCAGCAAGCTTTGCTCAAGATACTGGAGGGCACTGTGGCGAATGTGCCTCCTCAGGGCGGACGGAAGCACCCACACCAGGATTTTATCCAAATCGACACGGCCAATATCCTGTTCATCTGTGGTGGTGCATTCCAGGGGCTGGAAGAGATCGTCAAACAACGCACCAAGACCAGGGGTGTTCTGGGGTTCAATGCCCTCGTCACACCGGAGCCACCCAGCACCGCCGAGTTGCTCCGCCAGGTGGTGTCTGAGGATCTGCTCGAGTACGGTTTGATCCCCGAGTTCGTGGGGCGGTTGCCCGTCGTGGTGAGTGTCGATCCCCTGGAACAAGGGGACTTGGTGCGCATCTTGACGGAGCCCAAGAACGCACTAACCCGTCAGTACAAGAAACTCTTTGCGCTAGACAATGTCCAGCTCGAGTTCACGGAAGAGGCACTACAGACCGCTGCCAGCGAAGCTCTGGAGCACAAGATGGGGGCGCGTGGTTTGCGTACGATCATCGAGGAAGCCTTACTCGATATCATGTACGAGATACCGTCTCACCCAGAGATCCGTACTTGGACCGTGAACGGGGATGATATTCGTATGCGGCGCAAGCCCGGAAACCGGCTGATAGAAGCGGCCGCCTAACGGGTTAGGGGCTCAAGGCTGGCCGAGCATGCCCGGGTCGGGCGACGTAAGGATGTGCTAAGGAATAGCGATCCCCGGATGGGGTTGACTCGCTATTCCTTATTTATGTCTGGTCATTGTCTTGACACCCCATCTCCATTTGCATAGAATCAACAGATATCGCAGCATATCGTCGAGAAGAGAGGGAGACTGCATGATCAGCAGTGCCGAGGTTAGGGCAAGGTTTCTAAAATACTTTGAGCGAGCGGGTCACACGATCGTCAAAAGCTCTTCGCTATTGCCTGGAAACGATCCCACCTTGCTGTTTGCTAATGCCGGCATGGTGCAGTTCAAGGACGTGTTCCTGGGGCTTGAGGTGCGTCCCTATAGCCGGGCTACCACATCTCAAAAATGTATGCGCGTGAGCGGCAAGCATAACGATCTCGAATCCGTGGGCCCATCGCCTCGGCATCACACGTTTTTCGAAATGCTGGGCAATTTTAGCTTTGGTGACTATTTCAAGCGTGATGCCATCCGCTATGCGTGGACTTTTCTCACGCAGGAGGTTGGCCTAGATCCCCAGAGGCTCTACCCCACCGTCTATCTTGAGGATGACGAGGCCTTTTCCCTGTGGCAGGAGATTTCCGGCCTGGGGCCGGATCGCATCTCTCGCCTTGGCAAGAAGGACAACTTTTGGGCCATGGGCGATACGGGCCCTTGCGGCCCTTGTTCGGAAATCCTCTATGATCGAGGCCCCCAGTTCTGCAGCTGTGGCCAACCCGACTGCAGCCCCGCCACCAACTGCGACCGCTATCTGGAGCTGTGGAATCTGGTCTTTATGCAATACGAGACCCACGACGATGGTTCCGTCACGCCGCTGCCCCGTCCCAGTATCGATACGGGCATGGGCCTGGAGCGCATCACGGCGGTCCTGCAAGGGGTCGATAACAACTATGATACGGATCTCTTTGCGCCCATCATGGAAAGAACAAGGAAGTTGCTGGGCCAGGATATCAAGGGTATGCAAGACAACCTGGTTGCCTATCGCGTCATCGCGGACCATAGTAGGGCGATCACCTTCCTCATTGCCGATGGTGTATTGCCGGGCAATGAGGGACGTAACTATGTTCTGCGGCTGATCGTTCGGCGTGCGGCTCGCTTTGGCAAGCTTCTGGGCTTTACGGGCCCCTTTCTGGCACATACTGCCCAAGCAGTCATCGATACGATGGGCCATCACTATACGGAACTGGTGGATCGGGCCGAATTCATTCGTGAGGTGATTACCCGCGAAGAAGAGCGCTTTCTGGCCACCCTTAGTGTGGGTCTGTCGCGCCTGGACCAGATCATTGAGCGCATGCGGGCAGAAGAGTCGCGCATCGTCT
>CAYQDH010000094.1:6945-14113 GCA_964416075.1 uncultured Anaerolineales bacterium
CGGTGAGGAAGCCTTCCGCTTATATGATACTTTTGGATTCCCCTTGGAGCTGACCCGCGACGCGGCGCAAGAGCGGGGTCTAATGGTGGATGAAGAGGGGTTCCGGGTTGCGATGGAAGCCCAACGCGAGCGCGCGAGATCCGCACAGCGCTTTGCCGTGGGCACCGAGAGCGAGCTGTATCGCCGGCTAGATCTACCCAAGACCGAGTTCCTGGGGTATGACACCTGTCGATCTGAGGCCTTTGTCTTGGCTCTGGTACGCAATGGACAGCGAGTTGAGCGGGCGGATGCGGCCAAGGCCAGCGCTGAAGCAGATGAGCCACTAGAAGCCGAAGAGATCGAGATTGTCCTCACGGCGACACCCTTTTACCCTGAGGGGGGTGGCCAGGTGGGCGATACGGGCGAGTTGCGCACGCGGGATGCTCGTGTGGTTATTACCAGCACCTTCAGACCTGTGCCCGATACCATCGTGCATCGCGGATATGTGCAGACCGGGAGCCTGTCCGAGGGAGAGCATGTCACGGCGACTGTGGATGAAGATCGCCGACTGGACATTGCACGCAATCATACAGCCACCCATTTGCTCCATCGCGCGTTGCGTCAGGTATTGGGTGAGCATGCCACGCAGTCGGGTTCGTTGGTGGCTCCTGATCGCTTGCGCTTTGATTTCGCGCACCTCTCGGCCCTCACGCGGGACGAGTTGACACGCATTGAGGCGATCATCAATGAGCAGATTCGCCTCAACCGGCCAGTCACCACGCGTATCCTGCCCTATGAGGATGCCGTGCGACAGGGAGCTATTGCCCTCTTTGGGGAAAAGTATGGCGACGTCGTGCGTTCGGTGCGGGTGGAAGGTTTCACGAACGAGCTCTGTGGAGGGACTCACTTGCACGCCTCGGGAGAGATCGGCACGTTCGTTCTTACTGGCGAGGCGAGCATCGGCTCAGGCTTGCGTCGCATTGAGGCACTCACCGGGCGTGAAGCGGCGAGTTATCTGCGAGGACGGCTGGATACCCTGGGGACGATAGCCGAGATGCTGGGGGCCAGGCCGGGCGAGGAAATTGAGCGACTCACCGCCCTATCGGACGAGCTTCGCGAGCAACGCCACACTTTGCAGGAGCTGCAGCGCAAGTTGGCTGCCTCAAGTGTTGATTCCTTGCTCGATCAGGTCGCCGAAGTGAGGGGGATTCGCGTCCTGGCTGCGCGTGTCGATGTTACCGAGGTGAACACTTTGCGTGAAATGTGCGACCACTTTCGCGACAAACTTGGCAGCGCGGTCGTTGCCCTAGGGGCTGTGATCGAGAACAAGCCCATGCTAGTGGTAGCCGTGACCCAGGACCTGATCGACAGAGGGTTACATGCTGGCAAGCTAGCAGGATCAGCAGCCCAACGTATGGGCGGTGGCGGAGGTGGGCGCCCGAATATGGCTCAGGCCGGTGGCAAGGATGCATCCCACCTAGCCGAATCTCTCGGTACAGTGCCCGGGCTGGTTGCCGAGATGTTGCGCTAGGTAAGGGGCTGAGAAGGAAAAGAATGCTATGGGCATCTTCGGGCTTGGCCGCAAAGCGGGGGGAGCTTCTCCGTTACCCTCGCAGTGGAGTATCATAACCTGGGAAACAGGTGTGATCCGGGCTGCGGTTGTGGAGACGACCAACGGAGGGGCTGAGCTTGTGGGGGTGGCCGCCGCGCCAATGCACGGCCTCAGTCGTACCAGTCACCCCGATGTAGACCGCTGGCTCTCTGGCTGCGACAAGGCGCTCACCGAAGCAGAGGATATGACGGTACAGTCCTGTGGTCGCAAGATCGTGCCCGATCATGTGGCTATGAGTGTGCCCACCGAGATCACGCAGCAATTCACTATTAGTGTCTCGCGCCCCAGATCCGATGGCAGCAGTGCTATTAGCTTGGCCGAGATCGATAGCCTGTTGCAGAGAGGCTATCGCCGGGCTCAAGACGCCATTCAGGGCCAATCGCCGTTGTCCAGAGAGAGAAGAGACGAGATGATCTGTGCGTCCGTCAGTGAGATCCTGATCGATGGACAGGCCGTGATGGATCCTCTGGGAATGCACGGTGACCGACTGGAACTGTGCTTGAACTTTTTCCTCGCCCCGACAGAGTGGATCAAAGCTTGCGAATTGGTCGCTAGCCGGCTGGAGCTGGATTTGCTGGGAATCGTGCCACAGCATATGACGTTGGCATGTTCACTTGTCGATGATGCCTCTTTGTTGATCCTCCTGGATGAGCACCACAGCGTTTTGAGCCTGGTACGCTATGGCAAGCTCATCCGTTCCGGGCTAGTGGAAGGCGGGGAACGAGAGATTTCCAGCGCCACCGCCGAAGCTCTAGGGTTACGTGACCGCCAGGCCGATGCCTTGATGCGGGCATACCGCACCAAGCAGTTACGCGAGGACGTCGAAGAACAGCTGGCGCGTAGCTTTTGGACGCAGCTGTGCGCATGGATGACGACGATGGGCCAGACGCTCCGGAACATCTCGTATACGGAAGCCGGGCAGGCTGTGGAGCCACCACGCCGCATCTATTTCGCTGATCTGACACGGCGAATTCCGGAGGCGATGGCCTCGCTCGAAACACCGTTCTGGGAAAAATGCGGATCGTTTGGCAGGTGTCCGGAGGTCACTATGCTGGGCATCAACGCCATTGATGATGTCCTGGACCGCACGACACAAGCCGGGGACACGGGTTATCTGCGTTTGCGAGCCCTGGCTCACTATGTGGCCCAGCTGGACGCGCCCACGAACGTGCTGGAGCAGCGCTTGTTGGCGACTTTTCACTGAGGCACGACCCTCATCCGATCCTGGGCCTAGCGCTGCAGCAGCGAAATACACAACGGAGGGTCCATTTGCGTTCTATTGAGGTTATCTATCTACAGCGAAGCGACACCGTTGAGACTGTGCGTACGCTGCTCTCATCTGCCACCCCCGGTGCACAGGTCTGGTTGGTCAGCCCCTGGGGCCTGCCCTTGACGAAGGACCTGGTTTCCCTGAAACTCATCCGTCGGGCCGCGCAAGATATGGCCATCGATCTGCGGTTGGTCACGAGGCAGTTTCACACTCAGGCTCTGGCCCGCGAGGCTGGGATCCCAACGCGTTTCGCACTAGCCCCCCGCCTGCGAGCTTATCGTCGGGTGCGCGATAAAAGCCGCAAGGGGTTGCCCTCTCGGGTGGTACCCGTGCGCGGTCGGCTGGGCCCTTATTGGGAGAAACGCCCCCTTCATCTGGGCTTGAGTGCAGTGCTCCTTTCATTGGTCGTGATCATCGTGCTCTTTGCTGTGATGGCCGGTGTGGGCGCCGCTATGATTCCCAGCGCTAAAGTCAGCATCCAGCCGGAATCTAGCCCTGTCTCCGGCCGCTTTGACGTCACTGCTAATCCTCGCTATCACGAGATTGACGTGGAGCGCATGGTTACGACAGCAAGGGTGGTACAACTCATTCTGGAGGGCCATGCTGACACGCCAGCGACAGGACGCCTGGATATTGCGGATGGACATGCGGAAGGGGAGGTAGTATTTGTAAACCGCAGCCAAAACCCTGTCAAGATAGCCAAAGGTACCGTCGTTCGAGCGGGGGCTGGCACCAATGCTCGATTTCTCACTGTGACAGATGTCGAACTGCCGGGCACACTCTACGCGAACTCGCGGGTGCGCGTGGTGGCTGCGGATGCGGGCCTGGTCGGCAATGTTATGCCCCTGACGATCAATGTGGTTGAAGGCGATCTAGCTCGACAGGTCGATGTCCTGAATGACAGGTCCACAGGAGGGGGCAGCGTCAAACAAGTTGCCACCATCGGGGTGCCCGAATTCGATCTGCTGCGAGCCGACCTGAGCAAGAAGCTGCAACAGGAGGCCTATGACCAACTGGCTTCAAGTCTGGGCGTGGGTGAATTCATCCCGCCCAACACACTGGAAGTGCAGATCATGTCTCAGAAATTCGATCAGACTATCGGCCAGCAGAGCGATGTCCTATCCATGACCATGAAGGTTGTGATCAAGGGGATCATCGTGGATGGTGTCGCCCTGAATACTCTCTGTGCCAGGTTGCTGGAGAAGCAAGCATCTGAAGGTATGGCCATCCTGGATGATAGCCTTGTTGTCGAACCCTCACCAGAGGTAACTGTCGAGGAAAATATCCTCCGCTTTGCTGTTTCCGCTCGTGGCGTTGTGGCGCCGACCATCGACTCCGATCAGATCAAGGGTCACATCCGAGGCAAAAAGATCGCTGAAGCGAGTGATTGGCTACGAGAACACCTGCAATTACAGAGCGAACCGGTGATCGTTGTGGAACCTGAATGGTGGGAATGGATACCTCTGTTGTCGGGCCGGGTGCAAGTCTCTGTATTGGCCAGTGGCGACTGATGCGTTGTCTAGCTCTGGATGTTGGCGAAGAGCGGATTGGGGTGGCGATCAGCGATGAGGGCGAGCTCCTCGCGCGGCCCCTGGAGATCATTGCGCGGAAAGCGGGTCCTAGCAGCTTTTACCGAATCGCGGAACTGGTGGCCGAATTCAGTGTGGGATTGATTGTGGTGGGGCTTCCTCTCCTTCCTGACGGTTCGGAGGGAAAACAGGTACACTCGACCAGGGCCTATCTGAGGGGGCTAGCGCGCTATGTAGAGATCCCTGTCGTTCTGTGGGATGAACGATCAAGCACGCAACAAGCGCGCGCGATCATCAGCGGCGCGGCAAGGTCCGGCGACTTTTACGAGGAGCGCCGCTTCCGCGGGCCTGGCAAGAGGCGGCATCGTGATGATGATGCCGTAGCCGCAGCTGTGATCCTGCAAGAATACCTAAATGCCCAATCCGAATCGCAGGGTCGGTCATCGGACGAGGGTCAAGTGGGAGGTCTGAACCATTGAGAGCTGTGCGCATATTCCTGCGCTTGGTTACCCTGGTCTTGAGTCTTTCGCTCGTGGTCTTTATTCTAGTGGCCGGTTTTTGGTATGTTTGGCAGGACGCTCGAGGGCGTGCGCCTGAGGTTGGTTATGCCGTCACGGCCACAAGGCTGGGTCGAGCCGCTGTAGGTGCTTACCTGCGGACCAGAAGCTCTGATGTCAACAGCCCAGCCAACCCCATGGACGATCGAGAACACGTCTTTGTCGTCGAGTCGGGAGACTCGGTCTACAAGGTGGCCCAGAACCTGGAACGCATAGGTATCATCTCAGATGCCAGCCTGTTCCGCCGCATCGTGCAGTACCTCGAGGTGGATGAGGACATCGAAGCGGGAGTTTACGCTCTCCGGGCCAACATGACCATGGAGGAGATTGCGCGCGAGTTGCAGCATGGTCGCATGGCCTCCACCACCGTCACGATCCCCGAGGGATGGAGGGCCGAAGAGATTGCCCACCTGCTTGAGGAACTGGGTATCGTATCTGCCCAAGAGTTTATGCAGTCCGTTGCCCAGGGACGGGCTGAACCTGCTTTCCTAACCGAACGTCCTGCTGGGAGTTCAGCAAGCCTGGAGGGATTTCTCTTCCCCGACACATACCAGTTCCCCAAGCGAACAAGCGCTCCGGTGGTCATCGAAATGATGCTCCAGAACTGGGACCAGCGTGTGACCCCCGAGATACGGCAAATGGCTGAGGAGAGCGGATTGACCCTGTACGAGGTTCTCACTTTGGCTTCGATCGTTGAACGCGAGGCGGTAGTGGCCAGCGAACGCGCTCTGATTGCGGGCGTCTACGCGAACCGGCTTGGGCAGGGGATGATGCTCCAAGCAGACCCCACCGTTCAATATGCCAAAGGCTATAATGCCGAGAAGCAGCTCTGGTGGAGCCCGTTGGTGCTGCAGGACTTGCAGTCCACAGTGTCACCCTACAATACGTACCAGAATGTGGGCTTGACACCTGGCCCCATCTGCAACCCTGGTCTGGACTCAATCCTGGCGGCTGCCAGGCCCGCATCCACCGAGTATCTGTACTTTGTCAGCAAGGGTGATGGTTCTCACGTCTTTTCCAAGACATTTGATGAGCACCTCAAGAACCAGGAACTCTACAGCAAACCCTGAGAGGGGGCTGGTCCGGCTCGCAAGAGGCCCTACGACGCGCGGTTGTCTCAATGAAGGAGGACCATGAACGATCGCGAGCGCATCCTGACCATGCTGCAGGGCAGAGTGCCAGATCGCGTGCCCTGGCTTGGCGACCTGACCTATTGGGCTACCGCAATGGAGCAGCGAGGCGAGGTTCCTGCCAATTGGCAACAGAGCCAGGCCTATCAGGATCTCCATCGTGAACTGGGTGTCGGATTCTACCTGCAGGGCTATTGGGCTTTTCGCGCGGAGACTGCAGCCGATGTCACAATTGAGGAAAAGCGAGACGGAGACGTACGCGTACGCGTGGTAAGTACACCTTTGGGAGTACTCCACGAGGAGTGGCGATACCTTCCCATAGCATACGCCTGGGCGCCAGTTCGCCACATGGTGAACACGGTATCGGATCTCGCGATTCTGCGCTACTGGTGGGAGAACACCCTTTACTCGCCGGATCCCGATGAGGCCGCACGGCGCAATGTCTCCCTTCATGATCTAGGGATCACCCTCTGTTATCTACCACGCAGTCCCTTTATGCAGTTGGTCGCGGAACTCGCCGGCATTGGGAACATCGTAGATCTTTGGCTGCTCGCTCGCGACGAGTTCGAGGAGACTCTGCAAGTCATGGAAGCCAGTGCTGATCGGGCTGCCGAAGCCGCGTTGCAGGTCCCTGCTGAGTGCCTGATGATTCCCGAAAACCTGTCTTCTGAGGTTGTGGGAAGGACCTTTTACGAACTATACGTGCGTCCGTACGAAGCCAAATGGGTACGCCGCATCCATGATGCGGGCAAGTTCTCGTTCATTCATATGGACGGTACGCTGAAGGGCTTGATGCGGCAGGTCTGCTCGGCTGGATTCGATGTTGTCGAAGCCGTAACACCCCAGCCGGTCGGTGATATCCCCATGGATGCTGTGCGATCGATAGCCGCGCCGCAAACGATACTATGGGGCGGACTTCCAGGGATCTACTTTACGCCACTCGTTAGCGATTCCGAGTTCGAGCGGCACACACGCGAGGTGATCGAGGTGATGGTACAAGATCGGCGCATGGTCCTGGGGGTCGCAGATCAGGTGCCGCCGGATGGTTTGCGATCACGAGTGGCCCGGGTGGTCGAGCTAGCAGACAAGTA
>CAYQDH010000095.1:0-2413 GCA_964416075.1 uncultured Anaerolineales bacterium
GCAAAGCCTTGCAGGCCTGGGTGCCGGAATAGTCGAACTCACAGGCCTGGCCGATGACGATGGGGCCAGACCCGATGATCAGAATCTTGCGGATGTCCGTTCGTTTAGGCATGGGCCTCCCCCGCCGCTGGCCCTTTGCGGGCGAGCACCAGATCCACGAAATCGCGCAGGATCTGCAGGCTGTCGTGAGGACCGGGGGAAGCCTCGGGATGGTATTGCACCGATAACACCGGCAGGCTCACATGCCTGAATCCCTCCACGGTCTGGTCGTTCAGGTTGATGTGGGTGACCTGCAGAGGCAGTCCCTCGATCGACTTGCGATCGATGGCATAATTGTGGTTCTGCGCCGTAATCTCGATGGTGCCGGTGACCAGGTTCTGCACCGGGTGGTTGCCTGCATGATGGCCAAAGGGAAGCTTGTACTTGAGACCTCCACATGCCAGGCCGATGATCTGATGGCCCAGGCAGATTCCGAGGATAGGCACGCGCTGGGCCATCAGTTGCCTAGCCGCCTGGATCGTCTCGGGCACGCACTGGGGGTCGCCAGGGCCGTTAGAGATGAGCACGCCATCAGGGTGGTGGGAAATGATCTCGTCGGCTGACGAGTCCCAGGGCAGCAGGGTGACGCGCGTGCCCAGGTTGACCAGGTGGCGGATGATGTTGTGCTTGACGCCGCAGTCGAGGACCACGATATGCGGGGCATCGGAAATGGTCTCCGTCCGTAGCCCCGCATCGGAAGCTACCCAAGGATACCACCTCTCGGGCACGGGCGTGGCCCAGAACTCGGGCCGCGCCGTGGAGACTGGCTCTACTGCGGCAAGGGTGCTCATATCGGGGGCGCTGCGCGCCATGCGCAAGAGCGCCTCCGGCTCGTGGTTACCGGTGGATATGGCGCCACGCATGACGCCTTTCTCGCGCAGGATGAGCGTGAGGCGGCGCGTATCCACGCCCGCAAGGGCGGGGATGCCTGCTTGGCGCAAGTAATCTGGCAGCGGGCGTTGTGCTCGCCAGCTGCTTGGGACAGTGCAGATCTGCCGGGCGATGATAGCCCGAACCCAGGGCTGCCTGGATTCGGCGTCTTGCTCGTTGACGCCCACGTTGCCGATATGCGGGCAAGTAAAGACCACCATCTGTCCCCAATAAGAGGGATCGGTGATGATCTCCTGGTACCCGGTCATGCTGGTGTTGAATACGACTTCGCCGACGAAATCCCCCTCTGCACCCATTGAAGCGCCCACAAAAACGCTGCCGTCTTCCAGAACGAGCATTCCGCTGTGTGGATCCGACATGTCATGCTCCATGTGGCGGTTGCACGCACAGGTCGGGTGGCAGCGAGCGCTTGAACGCGGTGGTGGCCATGCGCCGGGCGATAGCCGATACCACGGCGGGGGAAAAGCCCCGGGCGGCAATTTGCTCCTGGGATAGCCCGCGCTCGGTCAAGAGATAGAGCACTTGATCGGCTTCATCGTAAGTGAAACCGAGCTCGCCTTCGTCGGTTTGGCCCTCCCACAGGTCGGCGCTGGGTGGTTTATTGATGATATCATCGGGCACGCCCACGTGACGCGACAGGTCGCGCACTTGCGCTTTGTAGAGATGCGCGATGGGCTTGAAAGCCGCGGCCCCATCGCCGTGGATGGTAAAATAGCCCAACAACGTCTCGGTGCGATTGCTGGTACCCACCACCAACGCGTTGAGGGCGGCGGAACGGTCGAATAGCACGATCATCCGGGAGCGAGCCATAATGTTACCCAGGCGCCGGCCATCCATGGTGGGGGCGTTCTCCAACAGAGGGCGCACCATGGGCGTGATGTCCAAGCGCTCGTAGGGCAGGTCCAGCAGGCGGACCATGCGCATGGCATCGCCTTCACTCGTTGGATTGCTCGTCTGGTACGGTAGCAGCAGAGCATGCACTCGGCTGGCTCCCACCGCATTGGCGCAGAGAGCGGCGACTAGGGCCGAATCGACCCCCCCAGATAGCCCTAACACGAGGTTCGAGCAACCCGAAGCCCCTAATCGCGACAGGATAAAGGCCGTGATGCGCGCCTCTTCGGCAGTACAGTCCAGCTGCAGTCCTTCGTGCATGGCTCCTCCCGAGATAATAGTCCTTAGTATGCGTACAGGCGGCCATACGGGCGCTTGGTGAGCGGCACAAGCTTGGTAAAAGGCCTGGACAGTAGAGGTTCGGCCGGCACCTGGAAGGTGGTCGCATATTCCTGTACCAGTTGCTGCAAGAGCCACTCATCCTCAGGCCCCAAGGGGGCTTGGCCCACCTCTTTGCCCAGAAAGGAGGTATCCACCTTGCCGCGCAAGTAGATCACCCCGCCATGCATCCCCGTCCCCACCAAATGCGAAGGATGGGGCTCATCGGCGCCCAGCCGTGACCCCAACACCGCCAGGACACCGCCCGCCATGT
>CAYQDH010000095.1:2423-14051 GCA_964416075.1 uncultured Anaerolineales bacterium
CCTGCGCAGCCGAGCCCGAGCACGACCAGCCTCCCGCCCGCCATGTACTCGCCTAGAAAGTGCTGGGCTGTGCCACCAATCACGATCACCGGGCGCACTGCGCCGTACTCCTTCATGTGAATGCCCACCCGGTACCCCGCGTTATCGCGCACCAGGATCTTGCCCCCGCGCATAGAATGGCCCACAATATCGCCGGCCGAGCCATGAATGACGATGCGCCCACTGTTCATCGTATTTCCGCAGCCATCCTGTGCAGGGCCGAGCACGTGAATGTCCGGCCCATCCATGAATGCTCCCAGGTCGTTGCCCGGCACGCCGTCGATGATGAGGCGCACCTTGTGCTGGAGGTTGGTGCCCAGGTAGCGCTGGCCAATTACACCGTGCAGTACGATCTCCTGTGCGCCCTGTTGTACCAACTCCCTCAGCCTGACGTTCAGGTCACGGTAGTGCATCGCGCGAGCGTCGACATGAATTGTACCGGATTCCGGGCCAGGTTGCGAAATGGACGTCACGCCGTGAGTCGCTACTTCGGCTTGGCCAAGACCTGCGGAAGGCGCCCTTACGACGCTGCCGGCGGTCGGATATGTGTGCATTCTCACCTCGCTCTCGGGCTCTGCGCCTGGGCCGATGCCCTTGGCGCGCGAACGATTGTCGTGGCAGCAACCCGGGGCGCCACGGGGGCCTGAACAGGGTCGGGGGCCAGGGAGGCTGGGGGCACGGGCTTGTCTCCCAACCGCCCGATGATGGGCTCGCCGCCTTCTGGGCTCCAGGTGTATTGCACGTGGGGCTCGATTAGGTAGATCGGCGAAAGCTCGGACGAAACATAGAGCACGTCGTCCTTGATCCCCGCCACCAAGGGGCGGAGCCGGATACGGTCACCCAGGCCGACCATCTGGCCGTTGCGCGCCAGGATGATGGTAAAGGGACCGTTCATCAGGAGTTGGCCATAGGTCTGCCGCAAGGCGCGATGCAACCGTTGCTTCTCGATGGGCATGCGCTCGATATCGGACCACAAGGGAGCGGCTAACACCGCTGAGGCGATCTCGGGCGGGAAGCGATGGCGGCGCAGCAGGAAATCGGCCGCGTAGGCAAATACCTCCGTGTCGGTGCGCATGGTGCAGATATAGCCATGCATCTCCAAATAGCGGCGGTTGATGCCGTAAGAGGATATCTCGCCGTTATGCACCACCGACCAGTCGAGTAGGCCAAAGGGGTGCGCGCCCCCCCACCAGCCGGGGGTGTTCGTGGGAAAGCGGGTGTGCGCCGTCCACATGTAGGCCTCATAGTCCTCGATGCGGTAGAACTCGGCGATCTGCGCCGGGTGCCCCACCCCTTTAAAGATTCCCATGTTCTTGCCGCTGGAGAAGACAAAGGACCCCTCAAGCTGGGAATTGATCGTCATCACTTGGTGCACGATATAATCCTCTTCGGAGCGTCCCACCATCTGGGCGCTGAGAGGGAATAGAAAGTAACGCCACACCAGCGGCGGATCGAGGATGCCCTCCACCACGCGGTGGGGGATGGGCTCGTCGTGTACCACCGCAAAGTGCCGTCGCAAATAGTCATCCAGTTCCTTGTGCGAACTCTCGTTGCGGCACATGACGTGGAAGGCGTAATGGTCGCGAAATTCGGGGTATAGCCCGTACGCTGCATAGCCGGCGCCGAGGCCATTGCCTCTCTCTTTCATACAAGAGAGGGCGGCGACGATCTTTTCACCCGAATGTGGCGTTCCCGTGGTATCGATGAAACCCACCAGGCCACAGGAATCGTACACCTTGTCTTCGTGGTATTTGTTCTCCAAATGTGCCCAAGCCATGTTGCTTGCTCCTTACCTCGTCGCCCGGCCATTAAGTGGGCCGTAACGGGCTGCACGATCAGACTCCGATCCCCGCGCCGGTGACGATGTGCTTTCGATATTGATCGGGTAGCGACAGCAGGCTGAGGTTGTCGCTCATCAGGCTTTTGCGACAACTGGCGATGTTGATCTTGTTGCGAATGAGCCCCGTGTAAATCCCGGCGCGGTTGACGTTGCCCACCAGGATGGCTCCCACCAGGTAATCGCCCTGGAGTACCAGCCGCTTGTAGCGGTAGTTCTTTTCGTCCAACTGCGACATAATCTCGTAGGGCTGGCCCCCATTCGCTGATGGGCTCGCCGGATCGACATTGGCGTTTCCGATGGACATGGCGGGCACGCCACAAACATCGACCGTGTTCATGGGTATGCCGCCGCGATCGGGCCGCGACATACCCACCATGTGCGCCCCCGCGATAGCCCCCTGGCGGTAGGCGTTCGGCCAGATGGCAACCACACGATTCATATCCACCACCAGGTCGTATGCCTCGGCCACGTCACCGGCAGCATAGACATCGGGCGCCGAGGTGCGCATGTACTCGTCCACCACGACGCCGCGATTCACCACGATCCCCGCCTCTTGGGCAAGGGAAGCGTTGGGTCGCACGCCGATGCCAAAGATCAGCAGGTCACAGGGCAGCCTGCGCCCGTCCTTCAGAATGACTGCGCTGACGCGCCGGCCCCCCGGATTGATGCTCGTATCGTGACCCTCCGGGCCGGATTCTCCATCGGCCAACACCTCGGTCACCGTGTTTTCGGTCAATACGGAGACCCCATGTTCGTTGAGTAGCTTGCTGAGCAGGTCGCAAGCCGTCTGGTCCAGGGCAGCAGTGAGGATGCGCGGCGCCAGCTCCACCACGGTGACAGGGATATGGCGTTCAGCCAGCCCCTCCACGGCCTTGATGCCGATCATGCCGCCGCCGACCACCACTGCATGCTCTGGCTTGCGTTCCTCGATATCTTGCACCACCGCCTGGGCGTCGCTGAGCCGGGTAAAGGTGTAGACTCCCCTGGCGTCAAGCCCGGGGATGGGGGGCACAATCGGCAGGCCACCGGTGGAGATCAGTAGCTTGTCATAACTGTAGACCTCGGTGCCCGCGGGCGCTTGTTGATGGCCGTGACACGAGCGCTGAGGATAGGTTGCACGTTGTGGCGCGTATAAAAAGTGCTTGGCCGAAACGCCAACCGTGACCTGTCGATCTGGTTCCCCAGGTAGTGAGATAGGAGGGGTCGTGAGTAGATGAGGTGGGGCTCCTCTGAGATCACCAGGATCTCTGCGCTCTGATCGTACTGGCGCAAAGACTCGATAGCCCCTACAGCGGTGGCAGAATTGCCGATAATGATGATCCTCATAGGTTACCCTCCTATTCCGCCTCGCGCCTGCTTGAGGGCGCGCACCCCACAGGCTCCGATGCCCCTGGCTCTGACTCCTCGAAGGTGAGGGCCTCGTTGGGGCAATGAGCCACGCAGGCCGGTGTGCCGGTCTCGTAGCAGAGGTCGCATTTGCTGGCGATGCGGCCCCTCGGGGACATAGCATCCAAATTCTGACGGATGCTACCGGTGGGGCAGACCATGATGCACATCCAGCAACCCACGCACACGTCCTCGTCGCAGACCACCGCTCCTGTTTTCTCGTCGCGGTGCATGGCCCCCGAGATACAGGCCTCCAGGCAACTGGGCTCCAGGCATTGTCGGCACTGCAGGGCAAAGGATACTGGTCCCGATTCCTCTACGGTCACCCGCGGCATAGCTCTGCTCTGCTCCACCTTGAAGGCCTTGATGATATCGTGGGAGCGAGAGTGCTGCACGATACAGTGCACTTCGCAGAGCCTACAAGCGATGCAGTTCTCCTCGTGAATGACGATTCGTTTCATGTCTGTTTCCAGTTCTCAGTGGTTAGTAGCCGGCGGCCTGGATGCCCAGAGCATCCAGCTCGACCTGGTTCAGCCCTATGCCGCGCAGGTGATCGCGGTTGCCGCGCAGGCTCTCGATGGAGTTGATTCCCATACCCCCCATCATCTCCTTGATCTCCAGAGACCAGGCGCGCAGCAGGTTGGTCAGGCGCCGCGAGCCGATCTCCGGATTCAGACGCCTGGTTAGGTAGGGGTCCTGGGTGGCGATGCCCCAGTTACACTTGCCGGTGTAGCAGCGCTGGCAGAGGTGGCACCCCACCGCCACAAGGGCGGAGGTAGCGATATAGACGGCATCGGCGCCCAAGGCGATCGCCTTGACGATATCGGCGCTGTTGCGCACACTGCCCCCGACGACGAGGGATGCGCGGTGCCGGGTCCCCTCCTCGCGCAGGCGCTGGTCCACCGCAGCCAGGGCCAGCTCGATAGGGATGCCCACGTTGTTGCGGATAACAGTGGGCGCGGCGCCCGTGCCCCCACGTAGCCCGTCGATGGCTACGATATCGGCCCCTGCCCGCACGATGCCGCTGGCAATAGGGGCGATGTTGTGCACCGCCGCTACCTTCACAGAGACCGGCTTGCGATAGTCGGTGGCCTCCTTGAGGGCGTAGATCAGTTGGCGCAGGTCCTCGATAGAATAGATGTCGTGGTGCGGAGCGGGCGAGATGGCATCGGTGCCCTCGGGGATCATTCGCGTGCGCGAGATATCCAGCGTCACCTTCTCGCCGGGCAGGTGCCCACCGATGCCGGGCTTGGCTCCCTGGCCGATCTTGATCTCCAGTGCTGCGGCCGTATTCATGTACTCTGGGTGCACGCCAAAGCGGCCGGAGGCCACCTGGGCGATGGTATGGGCGCCATACTCGTACAGGTCGGGGTGTAATCCCCCCTCTCCTGTATTATAGTAGGTGCCCATGGCGCGAGCCGCCTTGGCCAGTGAGAGGCAGGTGTTAAAGCTAATCGAGCCGTAGGACATAGCCGAGAACATGATAGGTATCTCGAGCTCGAGCTGGGGACTCAGTTGGGTGCTCTCCATTGTGTCGTCACCTACTTCATCGGTCCCATCCAGGCCCAGGTATAACCTTTCAGGCTTGGCCCCCAGGTAGGTCTTTAGCTCCATGGGTTCGCGCAAGGGATCGATTGACGGGTTGGTCACCTGGGAGGCGTTGAGCACCATATGATCCCAGTAGATGCGATAGGGCTGGTCGCAGCCCATGCCGGTGAGTAACATGCCTCCGGACTCGGCTTGCTTGTAGACGTTGGTCAGCACTTCCCCGGTCCAGTTGGCGTGAGGGCGAAACTGCAAGGGATTCAGGCGGACGGTGAGCGCGCCCGTGGGGCACATCGATACGCAGCGATGGCAACCCACGCACTGGATGTCTGTGGCGCGCACCTCTTCATAGTCCTCGTCGTAATAGTGTACGTCATTGGCGCACTGTCGAACGCACACCTGGCAGGCGATGCAACGCTTTTCGTTGCGCTCGATGACAAACGTGGGTGTAGCCAGCGATAGTGGCATACGGACCTCTCCCCGAGATAAAAACGCCGCCCAGGCGATTCTGAGCGGCCTCGATGCCAGAGCCCCAAGCGGGGCTCGCGGATTGTAACTCATTAAGGGCGGGACTGGCGCTGTTCTGTGCCGTCCTAAGAACCATGGTGGCATGTACTGCACCATGGCTTCAGTGTAGCACCTCGAGCGCAACATAGCATCGTCCGGTCAGACGATCGCCGGCAATCCAAACGGAGGATCGCGTAGGTCAGAGCTGTAGTGATTTGGCCAGATGGACGCCCAAAAGGCCTGCTGCAGCTGAGCGTTTAGCGTACATTTGCGTATTTTGGCCATGTGCAGTATAATATGGTTGTAAAGAGCGCGATCAGACAGTATGCTTCGGGCAAAGCGCGTAAAGCCTTACTCAAGGTGGATGGCGCACCCGTGCTATCGATGGCACGGGTTTCATGTTTCATGCCTGTCGTAGCGCTTGAGGGGAGGAATCGGTTTTGGGTTTGGTGTCGGGTACGAGTTTCGATGATCATACAAGCGTGAAAACAGGAGAGCTAAGATGAGGATCTACGTAGGTAATCTGCCATATTCGGTCGGCGAAGACGAGCTTCGCGAGATGTTCGCGCCCTTTGGGCAAGTCGCATCGGCTAACGTCATCACGGACCGCGACAGCGGCCAGTCCAAGGGCTTCGGGTTCGTGGAGATGGCATCTAGCACAGAGGCCCAGGCGGCTATCGCTGGCCTTAATGGCAAGGAAATGAATGGTCGCGCCCTCACGGTGAACGAGGCGCGTCCGCGAGCGGACCGCGATTCGGGCGGCCGTAGCGGTGGTGGTGGTGGAAGCCGCGGTGGTGGCGGCGGCCGTCGCTGGTAATCAGCATAACGAACAGGCCCGCACGAAAGTGCGGGCCTGTTTTTTTGTGTACGCACAGTGATGGTCTCTGCTGATGCGCCAAACGCTTGTGACCTTGAAGGAATGTGATACAATGCAAGCGGAGAGCGGTGTGGTAGGCCTATGGCAGGCTGAGGGCGATGCGACCAATGGCGCTTCAGCAATGCGTCGAGAGGTCGGGTTGCGCGGCCCATGTAGCGCCTGAGATGGTATGGCGCAAGGCCGCTCAGGAATGAGCGGAACATTGCTGGCACAAGAGGTTGGCAAGATGGACAATACGAGCCGGACGGAGCAGCAGGTCATCGCCAAGCAAGCAGCCATTTCCTATCTGGACAGGCGCCTCAACGAGTTGAAAGAAAAGAGAAACCAGATCGATGGCCAGAAACGTACCGAGTCGAAGAGCCTGAGAGACCATAAAGTGGCAACCTGGTGGCACAGCCATCCGGACATAACAACCGATCACCTGGCGCTAAGGTCCACCTGGCTGTTCTGGCTCGCTCTGGTTGTATTCATACTCATCGTTTCTCGAGTCTCTCGCTTTACCGATTTTGTCATGCAACGCTATCGTTCCACGAATTTCGGCTCGCCGCAAGATCTCGCGCTTTTCCTGGGCGTCGCCGCCGTTGCTTTTTGTGCCCTCTGCATAGCTTTCATCGTGTTTTATTACGTATTTTTCCTCATACCTTTTGTCGAGATCCCCAAGAGGCAGTTGCAGAGACGGCAAAGAGAGCTGAACGAGCGGCGTATGACCATCGCGCATCAGGCTGAACAGGAGGCTACGCGCGAGATAGAGGCCAAGCACGCCTCAGCCCTCGCCGAAATCGACCAGGAGATCGCAGAGACAGAGGCCCAGATTGGCAGGCTCAAACATGATCTGGATCGACTCGCGATGGAAGTCTGATCGCGAGTTGCTATGACGGCCCTGGTTGGCCAGTGCCTCGTTAGTCGGACAACACAAAACCCGCTGTCAGGCCAAGCGCCTGGGAGCGGGTTTCTCGTTTCTGTGGTCAACCGACCGTAGAGGGGCAGCAGACTCAGCTATGGTCGACCTTGACCATCGTAGGTTATCCTGGCTCCTCGGGCTGGATTCGAACCAACAACCAACCGGTTAACAGCCGGTCGCTCTACCATTGAGCTACCGAGGAACGCGCTCCGAGAGTGGTATTTCCCTCAAAGACGGACCGTATTGTACAGAGAAACGGTGGTGGCGTCAAATCTCAAGGCCTGGCCGATGCATGCGCATCAGGTGAGATAATCCCTAAGCTTGCGGCTGCGGGTGGGGTGGCGCAGCTTGCGCAGGGCCTTGGCCTCGATCTGGCGGATACGCTCGCGAGTGACGCCGAACTGCTGCCCCACTTCCTCCAGGGTGTGCGCCTCGCCATCCTCGAGGCCGAAGCGCAAAGCCAGCACATTCCTCTCGCGTGGCGTGAGGGTCTGCAGCGCATCGTGCATCTGCTCTCGTAGCAGCTCGCGATTGGTCTGCTCGGCGGGGCTGACGCTGGACTCATCCTGAATAAAGTCCACCAAAACGCTATTTTCCTCCGAGCCTACCGGCGTTTCCAGCGACATCGGCTCTTGCGAGACGTTCATGATCTGGCGGACCTTGTCCGTGGCCCGCTTCAGGCGGGTGCGGGAATCGAGCGAAGTGGGGTCGCGCTCCTCAAAATCATCGCCACCCGACCGGTCCGCATCGGATAGATAGCTCATATTGGCAGCGATCTCTTCGGCAGTTGGTTCGCGCCCCAACATCTGCTGCAACTGGCGGGCGGTGCGTTGCACGCGGTTGAGCGACTCCACCATGTGCACCGGAATGCGGATAGTGCGCGCCTGGTCGGCTATGGCCCTGCTGATCGATTGCCGAATCCACCAGGTAGCATAGGTGCTGAATTTGTAGCCCTTGCGATGGTCGAATTTCTCCACCGCGCGCAACAGTCCTAGGTTTCCCTCTTCGATAAGGTCCAAGAACGACATGCCCCGGCCGAGATAGCGCTTGGCCACACTGACGACGAGGCGCAGGTTAGCCTCAGATAGGCGCCGCTGGGCAAGCTCGCCCTGCAAAACCTTCAGCTCGAGGGTCTGGCGCTCCTCCGTGGAGAGCCCATCTCCCTCCTTCTCCAGGCGACTGGTCGCCTCAAAGCCTGTACGGATCCCCTTGGCCAGACGAACTTCTTCGTCGCCATCGATGAGCGAAAAGCGGCCGATCTCGCGCAGGTACATGCGTACCGAATCGTTGGTCGGCTCGGCATCTCGGGGCATGCTGGTGTCATCGATGCTCGCTTCCTCGGTCAGCAGCTCCTCGGGCTCGAGTAGCGCCTCATCCGGCACTTCTTCGTCGAGGTCCACCACTGGAATGCCCATCTCATTGCAGACCGTGGTTAGGGCCTCGATCTGCTCCTCGTTATCGGCATATTCCGGGAAAGCCGCAAGGATGTCGGCCTTGGTAAGGTGCTCCTCGCGCAGCCCCTTGGCCAGTAACTCGTCGATTCTTTTGTCGCGCTCTGCATTGTCGGCCATTCTAATCTCCACCACCGGAGACGAGCTTTTCCTTGCCCTCGCGGCGCCCGACCATCGTTGTGGCATGGTATTGCTGATCGATTTTCAGATAGTCATGCATGAGTCCATCGATCACCTTGTTCAGCTCGCCAACCTGGTCTGCCGCTCCCTGATCCTGGGCATCCTGCTGCAAAAAGCGCACCTCGCGAATCAGCCGCGCCAAATGGGCCTTACAGAGGCGGGCTGAGCTTTTGAGCAGGTCCTCTCGTACAACTTCCAGCGCAAGTGAGGGATCGTTCTCCAACCTTCCTAAGGTCAATTCTACATGAGCAAGAAGAGATGTGTCAAGTCGTTCCGCCAAATAGGCCCGCACATGGTCCCGATCTGCCATTCCCTGGCCTATCGCTTCCTGCATGGCCTCGAATACCTGGCGATTGCGCTCATCGTCAAAGATCTTGGCAGTGAGGCCAGTCGTCTGAACCGCCTCGGGGATAAGCTGTGGCTCTTTGAGCGCGATGGCCAGGCAGCGCTCCTCGATACTCAAGGGCGTTACAGTCCCCGGCGATGCGTCGTCCTCGCTGGCTGGGGCCCGGCCGGCCCCCCCCTTCCCCTCTATCCGAGGCCGCCCCGTCCCACCGCGCAGGCGCTCCAGCTCGGGGGTCAGCTGTCTCTCGTCCACGTGCACGCGCTGGGCCAGGCGCTGCAGATAGTGGGCGCGCTCCACAGGATTGTCGATCGCCGCTAGGATTGGGAGCAGGCGATCGACGACCTGCCGCTTGCCTCTGGCGCTGGAGAGGTCTGCATCCTTCATGGCAAGCTGGAAAAAGTGCTCGGCCACGGGCAGGGCCTCGGCGACCAGCGTGTCCCAACGTGAGCGATCACTGAGCACCAGCTCGTCGGGGTCCATGCCATCGGGCAGGGTCAGGATGCGAATCTCGGTCTTGAGCTGTTCCTCATAGCGTATAAGCCCTTTGGCGGTGGGCACGGGCACGACCTGGCGTTCCAGCGTCTGCTGGGCCGTCTGCACGCCTCTCTCCACAGCACGCAAGCCGGCGGCGTCCGGATCCAGGGCCAGCACCAGGCGCTGCGCCACGTGCTTGAGCGTGTCGAGTTGCTCGACGGTGAGCGCAGTGCCCATGCAAGCGACCAGATTTGTCACGCCACTCTGGTAGGGCACCACCACGTCCATGTAGCCCTCGACGATGACGGCAGTTCCGGATTCGCGGATGCTATTGCGCGTCAGGTTGATGCCGTAGAGGATACTTCCCTTGTCAAACAGAGGTGTTTGCGGCGTGTTCAGGTACTTGGGTTGGGTGTCTGCACCCAGGGCGCGCCCGCCAAAGCCGATGACGTGGCCCTGGATGTCGCGGATAGGGAACATGATGCGATCGCGAAAACGATCGTAGACGTTGCCCCTGTCGCCCTCGGTGGTAAGCCCCGCTGTCAGAATATCCTCGGCCGAATAACCCTGCCGGCGCAGGTGCTCTTCCACGAGGTGCCAATCCTGAATGGCGTAGCCGAGCTGGAAAGTGCCCCACGTCTCACGCGCGACGCCTCGGCGCTCCATGTAGCGCCGCGCCGCATCGGCTCGCGGGCTTTCTAGCAGCACATGGTGATAGTACTGCGCTGCTTCGGCATTGAGCGCGCGCAGGCGGTCCAGCTCGTCACGCTGCCGGAGCTCCTGCGCGTCCAAAGGCATGATCTCGATGCCGGCCTTCTCCGAGAGCAGGCGCAGCGCCTCGGAAAAGTCCATATTTTCTCGGCGCATGACAAAGTTGAAAATGTCGCCCCCGACGGAGCAAGCGCCAAAGCAGTGCCAGCTCTGGCTATCCGGGAAAACCACAAAGGACGGCGTCTTTTCACTGTGAAATGGACAGAGCCCCTTGTAGTTGCGGCCGGCCTTCTGTAGCGGCAGGTAGCCGCTGACAAATTCGACAATGTCTAGCCGTTGTTTGATCTCATCAACGATGCTCATAGTTCCTGTGCCATTCGCTATCGAGTAAGCGAGCTATCGCCTTGCCAACTCCAGAGACCACCCTCATCGCCAGCCACAAACACCGTCCCTACCAGTGGATCGAGGGTCATGGCCCCTGGCCAACCGGCTCGACGCAGGGGTTGCAGATGGACCACCTCCAAAGACCGCCCATCCAGTGCCATGATACCATCGGCCACCCCGAGCAGTATCACGCTGTGGCGAGAGTCCCAACGCACACTATCCGCATTCGTTAGGTCTAGTGCCGGGGAGCCCCACAGCGTCTTCTGCATGGACATGTCTCTCGTTGTGATAACGGAGAGGGCGCCGTATTTAGGCGAAAGTGCATGCGCCACGTACAGACTCTCACCGCTCGAATCGAGAGCCAGATCGAGCGGATAGCCGAGACCTCCCAAAGCCAGCGCGCTTTCGCTGGCCAACGTTTCGGTGTTCAAAGCGAGGATTGTGCCGTTGCCCATCTGTCCTACATAGAGTCGGCTTTTGGTCGAATCCAGTGCTAGAGCATAGGGCGCGGCTGGTAACGTACGTTGACCAATTATATCACAAGACGGACCGAGCACCATAATGCGTTGCTGCAAGCTGTCAGAGACGTAGAGCCTGGATGCGCCGATGACCATGCGCGTGGGACGCCCAAGGCCTGTGGCACGCGCGAGGATATCACCCGCCAGCGTGATGGCCACCACCTCGCCCCGGTCTGGCAGCGCAGCATAGATCCGGCCGCTCCTCTCGTCGATGGCCAGTGCGCCGGCTTGGCTCGGCAGCTGAGCTGTAGTCAGGAGTTGTCCGGTAACCTTATCGAACGACAGCAGACGGGAGCCGGTGGCTACCAGGACGCGTTGCCGGTTGTGGTCCATGACCAGGGCGCGGATCGCGTTGGGCTCCGCCCAGGAGGTGGGCAGGGCCAGCGGGGCGAGCCCGGGGGGCAACGAGGCAGATAGTCCCATCACCGGTATGGCGCCCCCGGGACGAGCGTTCCCGGTGGCTTCGGAG
>CAYQDH010000096.1:0-6310 GCA_964416075.1 uncultured Anaerolineales bacterium
CAGGCCGGAGGCCAGAGCCAGAGCCCCGTAGATACCAGGGCTTAGTGACACGCTCATCCAGCCAAACTCGCCCCAGAAGCTCTGAAACGTGACCACAGCCATGTCGCGCAGCCAGGCCAGCCAGGTTTGGGGATCTGGACGCTGGTCGAGGGCTACCAGGGCTGCAGTAACCTGATTGTGCCTGCCAATGCCAAACGGATCAGCCATGCCGTAGACCTGGACGTTGCGCAACAACCAGGGCAGGGTGATCATCAAGGCCGTGCCCAACATGATGCCCCCGTAGCCGAGTATGCGCCAGAGGAAAGAAGCCCCTTGCTCGCGGCGCGTCTTCACGTTGTCCCATACCAGGGCAACGATGGCTACGCCTGGAATGATATAGGCAGAGAGTCCGGACAACAAGGCAAGGCCCATCAGGGCGCCCACTTCAAACGAGCGGCGCACTGTCCACCGCTGTTGGCTCATAGTCACGAGCCTCCAGATGGTCAGGTCTAGGAGCAAGCGAGCTAACACATCGTTGTTCACTGCCGCCGTGAGAGCCAGATGCATGGGCAGAGTCGCCGCAAATGCCGCTGTCCCGAGGGCTGGCAACGGATCGTTGGGAAAGATGGCCATCACCGACTTGTAGCCGATGTAAATGGCGCTCAAGCCCAGCAGCAGCGAAAAGGCGCGCAAACCCAGCGGCATGGGCACGCCCAGCGGCAACATCACGCGATAGGCAGCCGCGGCCAGGACATAGTAGAGTGGCGGCTGGTACGACTCGTATTGCAGCTCCTCGATCGACATATTCGGAGGAAACTTCCAGAGCTTGAGGTCCTCCAGGTAGGTGTTAGGCAAGTCGCCAGATCGCAGGATAGGAAGTTGCTGCTTCTCGGCCACATAGCGCACATAGTTTAGGTGAGCTGGCTCGTCGGTCACCTGCCAGGGTGGGGTCAGGACTGCGTAAAGCGCACCCAGCACAAAATAGCTCCCGAGGATTATGGACAGAACCATTTCGGGATGCTGCGCGACCCAATCACGCCGGGGCACGTGTGGCTCACTTTCCATCTGTCTCCGCTCTTACCCGTTAGCAGCCGGATGGCCCAAACGCGCTAGTTCCTCCTGGACGATACTGTCGTCCAGTTTTCGGAACAAGGGTTGGGGAGTACGAAGGACCTGACCCGGTCGTAGATCGCTGGGCTCCCACAGGTCGCCACGCCAATCGTAGCTATAGGTGAGCCCCTTGTGCTTCCGGCGACTCTCCTGGTACTCGCATACAGTCTGCGTGCCGAACAAGTTACCTTCGTAACCCAACGTCTCGTGTAGCTTCTGCGAGGAAAAAGGTAGGAACGGCGCAAAGAGCAGTTTGAGAGAGTCGATGACTCGCAGCGCCACATAAGTTGCGGTCGCAGCGCGCTCTGCATCGCTCTTGAGCGATTTCCATGGCGCCATCGTATCGAGATAGCGGTTCGCTTCGCGCGCCACAGCCATTACCCGCCCCAAAGCCGAACGGAACCGGCAGGCCGCCAGATCCTCAGCGACGGGTTCGTACGCCCGCTCGGCCAATTCGATCAGTGCCCGATCCGCCTCGTTCAGGGGGCCTGGGGTGGGCACCTTCTGGCCGAAATTCTTGAAAGCGAATGTGAGGATGCGATGTGCCAGGTTACCCCACGTGCCCACCAACTCGTTATTGTTGCTGTCCAGGTACTCTTGCCAAGAGAAATCGGCGTCCGATGATTCGGGCGCGTGCGTCGTCAGGTAGTAGCGCAAAGGATCCGGATCATAGTGCGACAGATAATCAGGCGCCCAAACGGCCCAGTTTCGGCTGGAGGAGATCTTGCGTCCCTCCAGCGTCAAGTACTCGTTGGCAGGCACATCGTAAGGCAGAGCCCGATCGCCGTAACCCATGAGCATGGCGGGCCAGATCAGCGTATGGAAAAAGATGTTGTCCTTGCCCATGAAATAGTAGGCTCGCGATGGCTTGTCTGGATCCCACCATTTGTGCCATGCGTCGGGGGTGCCGTGGTTGGCCGCCCATTCGATGCTGGCCGAATAGTAACCGATCACAGCATCGAACCACACATAGATCCTCTTGTCAGGATATCCCTCTAACGGCACGGGGATGCCCCAATCGATATCCCGGGTGATGGCTCGCCCACGCAGGCCCTCTTGTAGCAGGCCCAGCGTAAAGTTGCGCACATTCGTCCGCCAGTATGTCTTGTTCGCAACCCACTCTTTGAGCCGGTCGTTGAACTTCGCTAGGTCCAGGAAAAAGTGTTCTGTCTCGCGGACACGCGGCGTGCTCCCACAGAATTTGCATCGAGGGCGAACCAACTCCAGGGCATCGAGAGGCTTGCCGCACTTGTCGCACTGATCGCCGCGCGCATCCTCAAAGCCACAGAATGGACAGACCCCCTCCACATAACGGTCTGCCAGAAACCGGCGGTCCCGGTCGCAATACAGCGCCTGCATCGCTTCCTTGTAGATGTAGCCCTGCTCCAAAAGGCGTGTGAACATCTGTGTGGTGACTGTCCAGTGATTCTCCGTATTAGTATGGGTAAACAGGTCGAAGCTAATGCCTAGCCCCAGAAATGTCTCCAGGAAACTGTCGTGATACCTCTCGATCACCTCGTCCGGGGTAATCCCTTGTTGCTCGGCGCTCACCGTAATGGGCGTTCCGTGCGTATCCGATCCCGAGACCATCAATACATGGTTGCCCCGCAGGCGGTGGTATCGCGCAAAAATGTCGGGTGGGATATAGGACCCCGCCAAATGGCCGAGGTGTAGGGGCGTATTTGCATATGGCCAGGCTACACTGACCAGTATGTACTCGTTCATCGTGCTCCTTTATCTCGCTTTTGTGCCTATTTCGTCAACACGGCGCTGCTTGCTCAGTTGTTGTACATGCCGCGCCGTTCATTTATCTTGATGCGCAGCACCTGTTGGGCCATCTCCTTGGACTCGGCCAGGTAGCTCTTTTTCTTGCCCCGGGATACGTCGCGATTGGCCCACTCGACCACCGCCTCTCCGATGCGGTAGCCGCTCCGTTCTGCTAAATACAGCAGCTCCACGTCAAAGGCGGTTACCTTCCAACCGGTGATGCGCCCGGGGTGACGCACGGCCTCTAGGCGAGGGAAGATGTCCATGGCCACCTGGTGGCGCATGGCTTTGAAGCCGCATTGCGTATCCGATATCGTGCGCAGCAGAAAGAGTCGGCGGAAGGTGCGGAAAAGGGCTGAGCCGATGCGCCGATAAAGAGCAAAGTTCTTGCGCTCCATACCCCTTGATCCGATCGCCACATCATAGCCCTGGTCGAAAAAGGGTCTCAGCTTGTCCCACTGGTCCAAAGGCGTGGATTGGTCCATATCGGTAAACAGGATGAGCTCACCACGGGCTGACTGGATGCCGTGCCACACCGCAATGGGCTTGCCGCCGTGCTCATTCTGCAGTACGCGGAAAAGGGGCTTGTTGGATGTATGCTCGAGCACCAGCTCAGCGCTGTCGTCGGTGCTGCCGTCGTCTGAGATGATCACCTCGTAGGTCATGTCCTGCTTGGCGAGATAGTCTTGCATCTCTTCCAGCACGCCTCTCCGCAGGTTTTCACACTCGTTATAACAGGGCACAATGATCGATAGCTGAGGGTCGCTCACGGTTGTCTCCAGTCTGTCCGCGATACAGGTGATCTTGCTCGAGCTGGCTATTCCAGGATCGAGTCGATATATTCGTCGGTAGCGCGGCAGCTGCTCTGGATGGCGTGCCGCGCCTTCAGCCAACGTGGCCAGGTCAAGAGTCCGGCGACCTGGCCGCGCAGGCGGGCGCGGGCCGCTATCCCTCGCCAAGCCAAGAGAGCGTCTTTGGCGATGGCCCACTGCGTTGCCAGGATGGAGCGCCAGTAGAGGCGCAATAGGCGCGTGGGGTAGTTGCGCGCGATAACCCACACGGTGTTGCGCCCCACATAATAGCTGGCCAGCCGGCCTCCCCCCGTCGCGCTCAAGTGATGGTAGATCACCGCCTCGGGCGCATAGATGCAGCGATAACCAGCCAATTGGGCTCGCCAGTTGAGGTCCACATCCTCACAGTACATGAAAAAGCGTTCCTCAAAGGGGCCGATCGCCGCAAGGGTGCTTCGCCTGAACGCGACCGCGCCACCACACCCCCCAAAGACCCACCTCTCGTCGTCATAGGGCGGGCCATAAGGCTGCCAGACGCCGCGCGAATCGGGCGTGCCATTGCGCCGGTATAGGTCTCCTGCCGAGTGCAGCGTGTCGCGCCGGTCATAGAGCATGATCCGGGAGGCCGCGGAACCTGCCTCAGGATGGCGATCCAATGCGAGCAGCAGTTCTTCCATCCAATGCGGGTCCGCCTCGATATCATTGTTGAGTAACACCAGGATTTCGCCGCGCGCCGCCCGCATCCCCTCGTTGCAGCCTCCGCTGTAGCCACCATTCTGAGCCAGGGCTAGCACGCGAACCTCGGGATATTCCCGCGCTAGGGCGCTCACCGATGCATCGGTCGAGGCGTTGTCAACGACGATGATCTCCGCGTCACGCCATGTCTGCCGTCGCAACGAATCGAGGCATGGTCGCAACAGGGCTAGGCCATTCCAATTCGGAATGATGATTGAAGCGCGTGGCCCGGCAGGCGAGGGTGAAGTGCTAACGCTCATCGATGCTGCATATAGTCGGCCAGCGCCTCGCGCCAAGGGCGAAGGACAATGCCGATCTCCGCGCCGCAAAAGTTGCGCAGCTCCGAATGCTTGGGCACGCGGGCCAGGCGCTGATAGTTCTCGCTGGGGAGTAGCTCTACATTCTGTGCGCCGGCGAGGGCCAGGATCTCACGCGCCCAATCGTAGCGCGAACACGTGCCCGCATTCACCAGGTGATATGTGCCATACGCGGGCAGCTTGATTAGCTTGGACAGCGCCTCTGCTAGGTCGGGGGCCCAAGTGGGTGAGCCGATTTCGTCGGTAACCATGCGCAGGCTGCCCCGCTCTCGGGCCAGACGCAGCACGGTCTCCACAAAGTTGCGCGGTCCTTGGCCGTAGAGCCAGGCCGTGCGTGCGACGTAATGGCGGGGCGCCAGGCAGCGCACGAATTGCTCCCCTGCCCACTTGCTGCGGCCATAGACGCTCAGAGGGTTCGGGTCGTCGAACTCCCAGTATGGGTCGTCTCGCCCGCCGTCGAAGACGTAATCAGTGCTGATGTACACCAGGCTGGCGCCGCATTCCTGGGCAGCCACGGCCATGTTTCGCGTCCCCAACGCGTTCACGCGGTAGGCCATCTCGGGGTCCTGCTCGCAGCGATCGACATCGGTCATGGCCGCGGCATGTACAACGATCTCGGGATGGAAGAGCGAGATGGCCCGACCGATCGCCGACAAGTCGGTGATGTCGTATTCCGGTAGGTCTATGAGCAATAGGTCCTCTTGAGCGAGAACCCGCTGCAGGGCCAGGCCCAGTTGGCCCTTGCTGCCGGTGATGGCGACGCGCATGGCGACCTCCAAAGGATCGGCTAGTCAGCAAAAGACGGCAAGCAGTCCATGCGCTGCGGCGCATGGGAATCACAGTGGGCCGTATTATACCCCCCGGGGCAGAGGCTTACAAAGGGGACACCTGAGTGATTGTTAGCTATCGAGGCCATGGTGAGCCCGCCGGCGACCAGGCTGGGGATGGCCTTCGCGTTGTCCGCGAGGGTGTCAGTCGATGACGATCTGTCACGCCTTCCAGTCGATTCCCGTCGTGCCTCTTTGCGAGTGGGGCTGGGTGCGGTTCGCTCAGCGCTGGTGCCGGCGCCGCAAGATGATCTCCTGTTGTACATCCCGGCCCAGGGTGGTAAAGCGCGCAGAAAAGCCCCCGACGCGCACGATCAGGTTGGGGTAGCGTTCAGGGTGGGCATAGGCGTCCTCCATCTGGGCCACGCTGGTCGTGTTGCCCTGGAAAATCATCCCGCCACCGGCCAAAAAGGCCTTGAGCAAGGCCTTCATAATGTCCGCGTTGACCCACTGCTCGTCCACATCCCACATAGTGGTGGCGCCGCCGCAAATAGATCCATAATCTAGCGAAAGGCTGGAATTCATCGCTGCGGTGATGCCCCTGGTCATGGCCCGGCTATGGGGCGTCATGCCGTGCCCGATCATTGTCCCGGCCGGCGACCCATCGCCCCGCGCGGCCAGCTCGCGAGTGGCAGAGGGGGTCCACACAAAGCTAAAGATCATCGGCTTGAGCCTCCCGCCAAAGCGGGTGCGCTGGTGCGCCGCAGCGGCTCCTACGCTCTGCAACACTCGATTGCACATGCCGTCCGATAGCGCGTCCTCCACGCCGAAGCGAGGTAGGCTG
>CAYQDH010000096.1:6320-14024 GCA_964416075.1 uncultured Anaerolineales bacterium
CCCTCAGAGCGGCCAGCATCTCCGCTGCGGAGACCCATCGAAGCTGGTACACGGCGCGGCAAATGGCGCTGAGCGAATCGGCGGCGGTCGTGATGGCCAAAGGCGCAAAGCCATAGTCATGATAGCGCGCCCCGCCATCCTGCTGCTCGCGGCCCCGATCCAAGCAGTCCAGCGTCAGGCTGGAGAGCAGGTAACAGGGACGATATCGCGCGTAGCTCTCGCTGGCAATATCCAGGGCACGGGTCATCTCGCGGTACTCGCGAACCAACTCGGCCTCAAAGGCCGCATAGAGAGACTCGAAATCGGCATAGTCTTCCAGTGTGCTGGTCAGCGAGATACGGCGCTCGCCGGTGCGCATGTCGACGCCGCCGTTGAGCACTAGCTCCAGCGTCTTGGCTACATTGTGCGTGCAGGAAAAGTTGGAATCGCAGGTGGTGCCTTGCGGGCTGATTTCCATGCACCCTCCGGCCATATAGTGCACGGCATCATCCCACGCCACACCCGCCCCGGTGATGGCCTTCAGGCAGCTTTCGTCGTTGTAGATTTGGGCGCGGTTCTGCCCATGCAGGAGGTATTGCACGTTCAGGTCGACGAACTCTTCCGGGCTGTCATGGCTGATGCGCGTATACACCGCAGGATGCGTTTGGTTTAATGCGGCAATCGATTGGATCATCAAGTAGGAGAGAGGATTGACCGCCGTCGTGCCGTCGGGATGCACGCCGCCGACAACGACTGATTCCACCCAGCCGTCGGCGTGGTGCAGGCGCTCCTCAAAACGAATGAACAACTCGTCTAGCAACTCCCGAGCTTGCTCGAGAGAAGTGAGCCCAAGCTGCAAGTCGTGCTGCAGGTAGGGCCACAGAAAATAGTCCAGGCGCCCCGGGCCATTGCCGCCGTAGGGGTTCTCGTACATTACCGCCAGGTACTGCACATAATAACTCTGCACCGCCTCGTGAAATGTTGTCGCCGGATAGCGTGGCACCCGGCTGCAGAGCGCTATCAGTTGCTCTAAGCATCTCTTCTCGTGGTCCTGAGCCACCTCGGCGCGGGTGCGCAGAGCCTGCACGTGCCGCTCGTTCCAGGACAGCACGCTACGCCATAGGATGATTGCGCCTCGGTACAGTCGTTTTCTCTTTTCATCATCCGCCTGAGCCAGGCGCTCGCGCAGGTCAGCCATGTGCCCCTCGATACCGAGCTCCAAAATCTCATCCCAGCGCCAACCGATGTGACCCGGTGCGCCCCCTACCCGCAAATAGGGCTCGATCTCTTGTTCCTGGCGCAGGCGCATCTGCACGGCGGGGGAGTATGGCGCCCATAGGTGGTCCAGTTCCTCGTCTGGCTCAGGGGGGCCCGGCCAGGTTTGGTAGGTCATGCCTACTAGACGCTCATCATCGAAAAGATAGACGGGTTCGCGTTCCAAGGCGTGGGCCAGCGAGCGCGCATAGCGCTCCCAGTACGGCCGCCTGGCATAGGGACCAAAGAAGGCATCGCTCATGTTGCGGCGCTTGGGGCTGCGCGGCGCCGCATCGGCGCGGGCACGGCTGGCATCGCGAAAACGACGCAGCCTGTCCGAGAGAGGCAGGAGCAGGGTGGTGTGATCGTGCGCCGCCATCAGCCGCACATCGACCAACTCAACGGTCATCACCGGTACCTCCAGTATTTGATACAGTCTGCGTGGACAGGGCCGCGAGCCACGGAAACGCGCGGCGCATAGCCTCCGGTGTAAAAGGCCCGCCGTGCGAGGCATGGATGATCCGGGGGTGCAACGCCATAACGTGTTCGATGCTTTGCTCGAGCTGCCGCAGGTCGTCCGCAATCATAGGATACCCCGGCCTTTTGGGTGCCAGGGTGCGGCCCATGACCAGATCACCTACCAGCACCTCGCCTCCCTCAAGCCAGATAGAGATGGACCCGGGCGAGTGGCCCGGCGTATGCAGCGCCCGGCCGGCGACGCCATAGGGCGCCAGGTCCAATTCCTCATCGATGAGCATGTCTGGCTGGAAACGGGGCGCACTGCCGCGGCCCATGATGGGCGCAATGAGTCGCATTAGGGCGCTGGTGCCGCGGGCGGGCGTGTTTTCACCGCTGCGCGCCGCTTCCGCATCCAGGCGCCCGATGGCGATGGGTGCGCTGGTCCACTCCCTGGTTGCGGGGATGCCACCGCTGTGGTCGACGTGTGGGTGGGTCAACAGGATCAGGGAGATGGCCGTTGGGCTGAAGCCGTGATCCGCGATCTGGCGCTGCAGCCGGGGGGCCGTCACGGACATGCCCGTGTCCACAAGGATGGCCCGGCCGTCGGCGGTGGGTAGGAGAAAAGCTTTCACCATACCCAAGGGCAAGGGGATTACCGATTGGCTATTTGGCATCGTGCTCGTTCCTCGTCAAATCGGGTGGCCCGGGCTTGCGCGCCCCCACGATGGCTTCGCCCAGGTCCTGCCAATGGAACATCACATGGCTAAAGCCGGTGGCCCTTAACGCCTCCAGGTGGTAGCTGCGCGGCTGCCCGTCGTCGTTGCCCTCCCAGAGGGTCCCTTCATCGGGAGTTGCCTGCGACGGGTGCTGGCCGAGGGCAGCCGTGAGCGCGGCCCAGTAGCCATCCCAGTCATCGGCGCTGCTGAGACAAAGCGCCTGCCGCTGGGTGGCCCCGAGGAGCTCGCGGTAGCGCTTCTGTAGGACGGCATCGTCGGCCGCGATGTGGTCCGAGTTGAGGAACCAGCCCCCCGGCGTGAGCGCATCATAGGCGCGACCATAGGCTGTCGCCAAGTGCTCGCTGGTTAGCCAGTGTAGGGCGGTGGCTGAGACCACCAGGTCGTAGGATTGGTCCCGCCAGCTCCACGGCTCACGCAGATCCGCCTGCAAAAAGCGCACCCGATGATCTCTGCGGGCCATGGCCCGGCCCATCTCCAGCAAGATGGGGTTGGCATCCACGGCCAGCACCCGCGCGCGGGGGTAGATCCGAAGGGCTTGAAACGCCAGCGACCCGGGGCCACAACCCAGGTCCAGGATCGATATCTCATCTTCTGGGGATAGGTCGGGCAGCGTGAGAAGCAGGCCGAAACGGTAGCGGCGCTGAGGGATATAGCAATTCTGCATCGCTTCCCAACGCTCGAACCATGTTTGCCAATCGATCATCGCCCTGTCACCTCTCAGGCGTACTCGTCCACCACTTGGCGCACCACGCGCGTCCAATCGCGCAGACGCTCGGGCTGGAACTCGACCGTTTCCACATCCTTGAGAGTGATGTCCATGGTGCAGCCACGGCAGATTTCCAAGGCCTCGCGCACCGTGCGCCGCACATAATCCGGATCGTAGCCACAGCAGACCATCTCCGCCGGGTTGGGCCGCCATGAGATGACATAATCCTGTCCAATCTGCTCCACACAGCGGCGCAGATCGGCGCGGGGCGTGACGGCGATGCGCCGTAGGTTGGGGATGCGTCGCAGCAGGTCCATCTTGCGCGTGAGGTCCTCGCAGCAACCATAGGCCACCAGACCAAAAGGCTCCATGAGGGGCATCTGATAGCTGAGCATGAACTCGTCGAACATGTCCGGGCCCACGCCTGTGGTCTCTTGCGAGGCTACAAAGGTCCACAACTGCTTGCGCGACACGCTGGGACCGTTGGCCCTTGGGTCCGGCAGTTCCTGGGCGTAGGACATGGCCTGATTCTGGTGGTTGCACAAATGCCAGTCGCCCGCTATCTCGGCCTGTCCTTGCGCGTGTAGGATGCCATCTCGCATGAAGGTGAGCAGGCCATGCAGCCATTCGGGATGGTCGCTCATATCCCACATGATCTGCTCCAGGCCGCGCAGGTGGGCCAGGTCGGTGGAGATATCGGCGTGCCACATACGCCAGGCGGGGCCGCGATCCACGTTGACCTCCAGGATATCGCCCACGGCATCCCGCAGCCGCGCCACGTCGCGCGCCGTCTGCTCCTCGTCGATGATGTGTTTCGGCCGCACCAGCTTGCTGATGTCCTCCATGCTCACGATAGGTGGGTTGAACTTCCAGGACCCCCTGGGCTCGGGGCTAGGGATGTGATGGATCTCCGGCCCCCACAGGCTTCCGGCTGGTGTGATCTTGGTGGCTTCCTGCGTGATCCAGGGCTCCAGGATATAATCGTCACCGATGGTGTCCTGCCACAGCATCTGGCGCAGAAAATCCTCGTGCTGCCGGTAAAAGGGAGTCTCGCAACGCAGGTGCGACTCGAGAGTCTCGGGCCAGGCCGCGAACCAGCGCACATAGATGGGCGCACGGGTGCGCAGCAGGCTGTTGTGCCTGCGCCATAGGTCGCGTCGCTCGTCATACACGGGCTTGTGACAGACCTCGGCGTAGCGCTTGGCCAACTCGCGCAGAATCGCGATATCCTGTTGGTCTCCCACGGCAACTCTCCTCGAGACTGGATATGCTGCATCATACCCCAAATTGAGCGTGACAGGCAAAAACGCCTGCAGCCTGGGTTCGCGCCCGTGCGACGGCTGTATAGTGGTAATCCTCCTGCACTCGTAACTGCCTGTCTGCCTGCTGAAAAGATGGTGTGTACTCTCCCCGCTCTACAACCGCGCAATCGCGCAACCGTTGGCGTCGGCTGTCCAACGACCTACCTGTCTTCTGGCACAAAATGCGCCCATTGTCGCCAAGGCTGATTTCAGTTGAGGGTGGACTCCCGTTGTGCTATAATTGAGTCAGTCGTCGATGAATGGTAGCCCCCCGCTGGAGGAGAGCCACGTGCTAACTGAGTATATTCAGGCGGCGATGCGATGCGCGCGGTACGAGATTCTGGAAGACGGCACCTTCTACGGAGAGATACCGGGCTTCCAGGGCGTATTCGCCAACGCCGACACTCTAGAAGACTGCCGGGAGCAATTGCGCCAGGTACTGGAAGGCTGGATCGTGCTGGGTCTACGCCTCGGGCACGAATTGCCTGTGGCCAATGGCATTTCGCTAGCCGTCGAGCTAGAAGCAAACTGATGCCGCCGCTAGGTCCGATCAAACGCAAAGACCTGATCCACTATCTGCGTGAGGTGGGCTTTGAGGGTCCTTACGTTGGTGGGCGCCATGAGTTCATGGTCAAGGGTACCCTCAAGCTTTTCATTCCCAACCCGCATCATGGTGATATCAGCCGTGCCCTGTTGGCCAGGGTCCTGCGCCAGGCGGAGATCCCCGACGACGAGTGGGCTAGGTTGAAGTAAGCCCCTCCAGAAACCGCCGAATCTGCGCTCAAAACACTGGGACTGTCGCAGCGGTGTCGAACAGGGCTACGATGTTCTCGGGGGGCGTGCCCGCCTGGATAGCATGGGATGGCCCTAGGATGTAACCGCCGCCCTCACCGAGCACGCGTATCAGGTGCTCCACCTCGCGTTTGACATCTTCAGCCGTACCAAAAGGTAGGGTGGTCTGCACGCTGACGCCCCCCTCGAAGCAGAGACGGTCGCCCCATCTTCGCTTGAGCTCGACGGGGTCCATGCCCCTGGCGCTGAACTGCAGCGCCTGCAAGATGTCGATCCCCATATCGATCAACCCGCCGACGGCCTGCATCACCGCACCATCACTGTGGTAGATCACCCTGGCGCCGTAACGGTGGATGAGGTCGTTCTGCCGGCGATGGTAGGGGTAGATATGCTTGCGCCACATCTCCAGCGACATCAACAAGCCCCTCTGCCCGCCGATGTCATCGGCCGTAAAGACCAGGTCCACCTGCCCCTCGGCTGCCTGCAACATGCACTCAGTGTGCTGCAGGTAGAAACGGGTTGCCCGCTCCATAATCCCGTCGATGATCTCGCCGCCCTGGGCCAGGTCCATCAGGGCTCGCTCAAAGCCGCGCATGTACCAGGCCGTCTCAAAGATATTGCCGCCGCGCACCATCAGGCAGTATGGCTCAGCCTGGGCGAGCCGTTCGATGCGTCGCCGCAGGGCCTCATAGTCGAACCATGAGGTGGTGGGCCAGGGGTAGCGGTCTAGCTCGGCTGCGTCTTGCGCCTCGGCCAGGGGATAGTATTGGATCTCGTCATAACTCCCGCTGCCATAGCTGATCGGACAACGCACCACGCCCCAGATATCTCGTCCTTCCGGCAGAGGAGGACCGATATAGGCGGGCTCCACGCTCAGGATGTCGATGAAAGGGTGCAGGTATTGCTCCGCCGTCAGGCCGCGCTCGCGTTGCAGGTAGGCCTGCAGCGCGTCGTGGGCAGGGCGATTGATGCCCGAGCAGACCATAGCGATGGGGATACGGTCGGTGGTGCGATGTTGCAGGGCCAAGCGCACGCGGTCACGATGGGTGAGCATAGGCAGTTCCTCTCTCTAGCAAGCGGCCCGGATATCGCGGATCGCCCGTTCGGCCTCGCGCAGAGAGTCAAAGCGCGGCAGGACCAACATCAGGCCGTCGGGACCCAGGGCTCGGGTGATCTCGATCGCCTCACCAACCGTGCCGCAGCTTACATAGAGCGAAAATCGTCTGCGACGAATCTCGCGAAAGGCGTCCATCCAGCCCACCGGCGACCCCGCGGGGGGCTCGGGGTTCCATTGGATGCCGTTGAGCTTGGGCAGGGTGCGTAGCAGATCCAGGAAACGCATCTGCGGCGTGCCGTCCAGGTGGTAGAGGCTGTAGTGCATGTACTCGGTAACGCGCCACAGGTCTGGCAGGGCGAACTGCTCGAACATGCGCGGCGAGAGCATGATCGAGAAATCGCACTGCACGGCTTCCATGCGGTCCTCGGCCATGGAGGCCAGCCAGGTGCAGGTGTCGCCGTAACCTAGTCGCTGGCAGAGGCGATAATAGTGCTCATAGGCCTCGAGGTACAGGGTGGTCAGCGCGTCGCTCCAGCGGCGTACATCGTGCGGACGCTCGATCACGTCCAGGCAGAGCTGCCGCGGGGTACGAAACGAGGAAAGGGTAGTCAGGCCGTCGAGCATGATGGGCGGACTGACGAAACCGCGCCGGCCTACGGTCTGGGCCAGGCCGCGCAGGCAGGCCTCGATCCCCTGTGCTGCAGACGACTGCGGATCGAAACGGGGCAGGGGGCGCTCCCAGATATCGGGGAGCACCCGGATCCAGCCCGAGTTGCTGTGGAACTCGTAATCACCACCCGCCAACACGGCTACGGTGACGATCAAGCTGCCCATGCGCAGAATGGTCCCCGGCATGGCCTCGGCCAGAAAGAGGGTGCTTTTGAGATATTCGTCCATGCGCCAGGCGTGCCAGGCGGGCAGGAAATCGTGCTCTTTGTTCTCCATCTCCTCACCGGGACCGGGCCAGTCAGTCCTGACATAATCCGGATTCTGCACGGTGACGTGCAGCGCAGGGCGACCCAGGCTCGTCCCGGCCCAGAAAGCGCGCAGCGCCTCGCGGGCCTGCTGCTCGTTGTCTTTGAGTGAAAAGGGCATAGTGTCTACTCCCAGGGTTTCAGGATCACCTTGGCGCACTCGTGTGATGCGCACAGCTCAAAGGCGTTTTGGATGCGGCTCATCGGCAGCACGTGGCTCACTAGCAGATCGATGAGTGGCGATTCCTGGATCACCTGCATGATCTGGGGGAAGAGCCTCAAGTTATAGTGCCACGACCCAATGACCGTCAGGCCCTTGCGTATCATGTCGGGGCTCACGCGGATGGGTAGCTCATCGCCACACTCGCCCACAAAGGCTACCTGGCCCTTTCGCCGTGTCGCATCGATACACAGTCTCTCGGCGCCCACCGTGCCCGAGCAATCC
>CAYQDH010000097.1:0-13970 GCA_964416075.1 uncultured Anaerolineales bacterium
ACCTGGTTATAGTCGGGCAGCACGAGAAAGGCGCCCACGGGTTTTCCGCCAAGGTAAGCGAGGTAGCTCATGTCCTGGTCAATGACTTGGGCCAACTGCTCAGCCAAATAGTCGTACTCAGCATCGGTCATGGGCAGGGCTCCCCAATTCTTTGACCAGGCAGCGCGGTGAATTGGTTTGATTTCTTCTACTACTTCTCTTAGTTTACTGATTTCAACATTCTTTATCTCAACATGGTAGCGGTCCCGTGCAATCCGTGCTACACGGCTAACCTGCTCTGGCATACCCTCCAGATTGGGTCCATACTGAAGATCAACATAGAAGGCGTTCAAGTCCTTGGCCTTGGTAAAGCCGTATCGCTCGATGAAGGTCTGATAGTAGGAGGGATTATAGGTCATCATGATGACAGGCCTACCGTCAAAGCCCTTAATCAGCAGAGCGCATTCGTCATTGATATTCAGGTTCATGGGCCCGCGCATGATCTTGCGCCCACGCGCGGCAAGCCACTGGCGGGCCGTATCAAAGAGAGCCGCCGCCACGGCATAATCCTCGATAACCTCGAACTCACCAAAAAAGCCCACAGGTTCGTTCCATACCTGCTCATACGTGGCATCATCGATTGCGGCGATAACCCCCACGGTTTTGCCGTCGCGTAGGGCACGGAACAGTTGCACTTCGGCGTGCTGGTAAAAAGGGTTTCGCTGTGGGTCAAAGTGCTTGAACCGTTCGCCGATGAGGGGGGGCACCCAATAAGGATGCTTGCCGTATAGGCTGAACGGGAACATGATAAAGGCTCTCAATTCGCTGCGCGTTCGAACTGGCTCGATGCGAATGTCAGCAAGCGGCATGATCTCTCCTTGGTTGAGGCGTGAGATATTGCAGTGGTAGAAACCCCCGATCTGGCGCCAAGATACAGCGGACGTCCAGAGGATGGTGGGGCCAGTATACTCTTTCCCTTTCTGGTGGGCAAGGTGCCAAACTTGACCCTCGATGGTAGGGTGAGGCGCCAGACGGAATATGCTGGACGAGCAGGCCGCTGGCCAGTATAATCCGCACTGTGCACCTGAGTAGGGGGCGTTGTCTAGGGTAAGGGATAAGGAGGAGCCATGTCCAGGGACAGTCGCTGGCACCGTATTTCGGAGCACCTCTATCGTTTTGACGACACCTGTAACGTATACGCGCTACTGGATCAGGGGCGCGTGCTGTTGGTCGACTTTGGGAGCGGGGAGGTCCTGGACCATCTTAATGAGATTGGCGCGTCACAGGTGGGGGCGATCCTACACACCCATCATCATCGCGATCAGTGCCAGGGGGACCTGAAGGCTGTCGCGGCGGGGATACCTATCTACGTGCCCGACCACGAAAGGCGGCTCTTTGAGCATGCCGAGCTCTTTTGGGCCTCCAAGCAGCTTTATGATATGTACAATGTGCGCAATACCTACTTTTCACTGACGCGCGATGTATCCGTAGCTGGCTCACTGGATGATTTTGCCACCTGGCCATGGGGTTTCTACAGCTTGTTCGTCCTTCCTACGCCGGGCCACACCTTGGGCTCGCTCACCCTGTTGGTGGAAGTGGATGGACAGCGCGTGGCCTTTACCGGGGACCTCCTTTGCGCGCCGGGCAAGGTTCCGACGATGTACGATATGCAGTATAACTATGGAGCTGTGGACGGTGTGGAGGCAGCGACACTCTCGCTCAAGAACCTGCAGCGTCGCGATCCCCAGTTGCTCTGCCCATCGCACGGTGAGCCGATGGATGGCGCATCTCAGGCTATCGAACAAACGCGTGACAATCTTGTCAGCTTTTTCAAACTCATGTCCAATGGCGCCTTACCAGCTGATGAGATCGATTTCGTGCCCGTGCTACCGCATGTGCTCGCGGCTAGCTACGGGTGTTCGTATTTCTACGTGATTACCGCTGACTCGGGCAAGACGTTGCTCGTGGATTTTGGCGCGCCAAACTTTGGCCTCTTCTCTCCTGCCAATAAGCACTTTGAGGACGGAGAGAGGGTACGCTTTGTAGAACACTCGCTAGAGAGGCTGCGCGTGCAGCATGGCGTAGGCCAAATCCAGGCCGTCATGCCCAGTCATTACCACGATGACCACATCAATGGCATACCTTACCTGCAGCAACAACTGGGCGTCGAGTGTTGGGCCTATGAGAATATGCGCGAGATTCTGGAGAATCCTCGCGCGGAATTGATTGGCTGTGTCCTGCCCACCCCGATCGAGGTGCAGCGGACCTTCCGGGATGGCGAAAAGCTGACCTGGGAGGGACTAGAATTCACCATCCACTATACGCCAGGTCACGCTGACTATCATATGGGGATGTTTGCGCAGATCGATGGTCACATGGTGGCCTTTTCCGGTGACAACATCTTTCCTCTGAGCGCTGGCACGCCCAGCCTGATCTACCGAAATCATGTCCACAAGACCAGTCACCAACAAACGGCCCGCCTATATCTGGAGTACATGCCGGATATCCTCTGTGCCGGCCATGACCTGCAACGCGAAGTCAAGCCCGGGACATACCAGGCCTTTGCATCCAAGTCGGCGCAGATGACGCAGCTCTTCGAGGCGCTTCTGCCGGGCGAGGCGAACTATGGGCTCGAGCCCAGTTGGGCAGCTATCTACCCCTATCAGTCGCTAGCGCGTCCCGGGGATGTGTTGAATCTCCAGGTGCGGATGGTCAACTTTTTGCCGCGCCGGGCAGAGGCCAAAGCGACCTTGGTCTTGCCCGATGCTTGGACCGCTAGCCCAGAAGCGGCGCTTATCGATCTGCCGCCGCAACAGCGCGGCGTCGCGAGTTTTCGAGTTCATGTGCCCGCCAGCTATGTTTTCCCATACCCACGGATCGCCATTGCGGCCGATATCACATTTGAAGGACGGCGGCTGGGGCAAATCACCGAGGCTACCATAGAGTGTGCCGAATCCTAAGGAGGACTGCAAGTAACGATGATAGTAGATGGCTTGTCGATTGACGATGTACCCATCGTGCGCTTGGAAAACGATCTGCTGAGCATCGATGTTGCTCCCTCTGTGGGAGGGCGCGTGGTTAGTGTGCTATACAAGCGTCAGCCCTATGAGTTTCTGTGGCGCAATTCCCGTCTATCGCTGTGCCGGTGTGAACCTGGTAGCGCCTACGACGCCAATTTCTATGGCGGGATCGATGAGCTCTTGTCTGGCGACCTGCCCGAAGAGATCAATGGCTTGCACAACCCGGACCATGGCGAACTGTGGACCACTCCGTTGAGCCATCGCATCGAGGATTATGACCTGGTTCTGGAGGGACAGTTGCCCATCTGGGGGTTGCGATACGAAAGACGGCTCTACCTTCGGCCTGACACCCCTTATCTGGACATCGATTATTGCCTGAGCAATCCCACGCCTGAAAGGCGTATCTTCATGTGGAAGTTTCATGCTGCTCTGCAGATCGCGCCAGGCGACCGCATCATCTGTCCGGCGCGGTCTGCACGGGTGGTGGACCCGCGTTGGTCCCGCTGGCATACCATAGAGCCCTTTGCTTGGCCCAAGGTTGAGGGCCAGCGCGCCGATATCGTGCCTCCAGTCGACGGCACGACGGACTGGCTATATCTCTACGACTTGCAGGTGGGGTCGATGGCGTGGCTGAGTCGTGATAGGGCCTTGACCTTTGCCTATCACTTTGACCCGCGAGTCTTTCCCTATGCCCAGTACTTTGCTTCGTACGGGAGGAATGGGCTCACTACAGCGGTCCTGGAACCCTGCACCTGTATGCCGATCTCTGTCAACGAGGCGGCGCGCCTGGGGCAGTGTTCCAGCCTGGAGCCCGGGCAGGCGGTGCAGACGCGGGTAACGGTGTATGCCGGTCCCGCTGAACGGAGTCTGAGCCTGTGATCTCGGTGATGTGGCCGCCAGCTGGCCCTGGAGCTGGTAGGTTGCATCCAATGAGTTGAACTGAAAAGGAGCACCGGTCTATGCGTATTGATGCGGTCGATTTCTTTTATCTCTCCATGCCTGAAATCCTGGACATTGGTGATGGCAGCCAGGATGCCTTGCTAGTGCGGGTGCGGGCCGGGGGGTATGTAGGATGGGGTGAGTGCGAAGCCTCTCCTCTTGTCTCCATCGCTGCTCTGGTGTGTCCGATGTCGCATGGGGCATGCAAGCCCGTGCGCGATTCGGTCTTGGGGCAGTCCCTCGACAACCCGGCGGACATCGTGCGTATTGGCAACCTGGTGCGTGAGAATAGCCTCGACCTTTTGCAGGCCGATCACACCCTCTCGGGCATCGATGTGGCCATGTGGGACCTGTTAGGCAAGAGGCTGAGCGAGCCCGTGTACCGGCTACTCGGGTATGAGCGCGCATATCCCAAGACCCCCTATGCTTCGGTCCTTTTTGGAGATGTGGCCCAGGAGACGCTGGACAAGGCGCGGCGCATCCGTGAGCAGGGGTACCGCGCGGCCAAGTTCGGGTGGGGCCCTCTGGGCAAAGGTACGGTCCAGGAAGACAATGATCAGATCGCGGCGGCACGAGAAGGCATGGGCAACGATGGCATACTGCTCATCGATGCGGGCACGGTGTGGGGGGACGATCTGGAGGCCGCGGCTCTGCGCTTGCCGATTCTTGAGGATTGCAGGGCTACCTGGCTGGAAGAGCCGTTTGTGTCGGGAGCGCTCACGGCATACCAGGCGTTGTCCAGGCGCTGCCGCAACGTCAGGCTGGCTGGCGGCGAAGGATGCCACACGTTCCATATGGCACAACACATGCTCGACTATGCAGGGTTAGGCTACGTACAGATCGATGCTGGGCGAATCGGGGGCTTGAGCGTGGCCATGCGCGTGGCCCAGTATGCCGGGAGCAAAGGGGTAACCTATGTCAACCACACCTTCACCAGTCACCTGGCGCTGAGTGCGTCACTGCAGCCCTTTGCTGGGCTGGAGCCTGATCTGATCAGTGAGTATCCGGTTGAGCTCAAACCCCTGGCGTGGGAAATGACCCGGGAGCATATCCTGCCCGATGACAACGGCCAGATACACACGCCGAACGCCGCTGGCCTGGGCATGGAGCCTGATATCCAGGCCCTGGGCAAATACCTGGTACCGGTGGAGCTCCGCGCTAAAGGGGATCTATTGTATAGAACACCATCGTTTTAGGGTGCTTTGATACCGCAAAAGATGGTCGTTTGGTGGCCAATGCGCAGCTAGGGTTTCTTTGCCTGAGCGTAGACGTGGTAAGCTCGGCTATGGCTGACGATGGCATCCAGGCAAGCGGCGGTCTCTATGAATGCAGCAGCAACCTGGGTGGTGTAGCCTACAATCTTGGTGAAATCACCCGCTGTAAGGCCCAGTTGCTGGCGCGAGGCGAGAGCGATAAAGACTACCAAGAACTGGCTGCCTATCAGCGCCGCCTGTCGCACGAAAAGCGAAATTTGATGCTTGCTGACGAGAGCAATGAGGATATTCTTGCGCTCGGCCATGACCTCCCGGACTTTGCTGCTGACGCTCTCCTTGTCCTGTGAGGCGAAGAATTTCGTGGCTGTTCCGTCAGCCCTGCTCATGACAGAATACTGGGCATCGCGCAGAACTCGCAGCCAGTTGTTGAAGGCAATGGTCATCACCGTGGGGATGATCAGACTCGCCAGGTATGTGATGCCCAGGATACGATTGTAAGCCATCAGGTTGCCGAACACCACGGTGATCTTGATGATGATGGGTGTGAAATTGCCCAACACGTAATAGGTGGCGTTGGTGATGCCACTCACGGCGTTGGCAACGCGTGTATTCGTAGCGCCGGCTGCCTCGGCGTCAGCGCTGGCCGATGCCGATGATTCAAGGATAAGCTCCACTCGTTTTCTAAAGTCGGTCTCGTAGAACATCTTGTGCCGCAAGATGATGTTGCCCCGCATAATTGCTGGAGCGAGCACACTTGCGCCCATAAAGAGCAACACCACGTTCCCCAGGTTACCTGTCTCCAGACGATCCACAAAGTCGCCGAGGAGATTCACCGGCCAGAGTGCCGCTAGCTCCTGCACCACCGTCACACACAAGATAGCCAGGCTATACCACCGATACTCGGCGATCAACCTGCCTATATCTCTCGCGAATTGCCAGTTGGGATCCAGCTTCATATGCTGTAAGGTTCTTTTGGCTAGCCGACCGGGGCTAATATCGATGGGCCCCATACCATGAACCATGAACTTACCTCCGGTCCCAGTTTTTGGCGAAAGCACTGCACTCATTATAGGCCGAAAGGCTCAATGTTCGCCAAGACCTCTGAACTAATTCATTTATTTTTGACCAAGATACTATATAATGATATAATGGATTCATGTTATATGGTTGGTTGTCTGGCTCCGGGCAGTACTTGTAGATCGGGCTTGACAATCTTGCGATCTCCAGAGGCATACAAATGGCGAACAAGAGCGTGACCGTAGATGTGCTGGGCATGACGTGCGCCAGTTGTGCACGAACCGTGGAGCGGGCTCTGCAACGTACCACAGGGGTGGAGGAGGTCAACGTAAATATCGCCACCGAGCGAGCAGCAGTGACCTTTGACCCCACTGTTCTCTCGCTGGACGGCCTGGTGCAAAAGATCCGTGACAGTGGCTATGATGCGCGGACCGAGCGGGTCATCTTACCGATCGGCGGTATGACCTGCGCCGCATGCGTACGACACGTGGAGCGCGCTCTGAACAAGGTTGATGGTGTGGCCGTGGCCAATGTCAACCTGGCTACCGAGAGGGCTGTGGTGGAATATCTACCCGGCCAGGTATCTGTGGATACCTTGAAGCAAGCGGTGGCAGATGCCGGATATGAGGTACTAGAGCAAACAGAGGCCACGGAGGGCGAAGAAGTCGATCTTGAAGTCGAGAAGATGCAGCTGGCGCGGCGTCGCATGATAGTGGCCTGGGCTTTCACCATACCGATTGTGGTGATCATGTTAATGCACATGGTGTTCGGCATAGCCTGGCCAACCATGATGGCTGTAGAGCTTGCCATGATCCTACTGGCCCTCCCTGTGTTGGTTTGGCCCGGCTATAGCACTTTTCGCTCGGCATGGAGCTCGGTGACGCATGGCAGCGCCAACATGGATGTGTTGATCGCTATGGGTACGGCAGCGTCGTGGATCAGCGGGCCTCTCTCTTTCGTGTTCTCGTTGTCCAGTTACGCGGGTGTGGCGGCCATGATCATGGCCATCCATTTGACGGGCCGCTATGTGGAAGCCAGTGCCAAAGGACGGGCATCCCAGGCGATTCGCAAGCTTTTACAGCTGGGAGCCAAGACGGCTCACGTGCTGATTGACGGACAAGAGTACGAGGTGCCTCTTTCGCAAGTCAAAGTGGGCGACGTCATGGTCGTTCGGCCAGGGGATAAGGTGCCTACGGATGGTTCAGTCGTCCAAGGGGAAAGCGCGATCGACGAGTCGATGGCGACAGGCGAATCGATGCCCGTATCCAAGGGCCCGGGTGATCAGGTCATCGGCGCTACAGTGAACCAGATAGGATTGCTCCATGTGCGAGCGACCCGCGTAGGGAAGGATACCTTTCTGGCACAGGTGGTTCGACTGGTGGAAGAGGCGCAGGGCACCAAGGTGCCCATCCAAGAGTTCGCGGATCGCGTCACATCCATCTTTGTGCCGGTGATCCTGGGGATCGCCGTTGTCACCATGCTGGTTTGGGTGCTGTTTGGTGGGTCGCTACGAGGTGTATTGGAGGCGGCCCGAACTGTCTTGCCCTGGGTCGACCCTTCCCTTTCGCCTGCTACCCTGGCCCTTGTAGCCACTATTTCCGTCCTGGTGATCGCCTGCCCTTGTGCGCTGGGCTTGGCCACCCCCACAGCTTTGATGGTAGGGAGCGGGATGGGTGCTGAGAACGGCATTCTGATCCGCAATGGAGAGGCCATTCAGACGATGCGTGAGGTCAGGGCGGTTGTGCTGGACAAGACCGGCACTCTGACGGCGGGCAAGCCTGCGGTGACTGACGTCTTGGGCCTGAGCCTGGACGAGAGGGATCTCGTCCGTGTAGCAGCCTCGGCAGAGATGGGCAGTGAACACCCCATCGGTAAAGCGATTGTGGCTGATGCCCAGGGGCGAGGCCTAGCGCTGACGTCGCCCGAGCAGTTTAGTGCTGTGCAGGGCAAAGGGATCTCTGCGCGAGTGGGAGAGGACCATGTACTGGTGGGCAGCAGCAGACTGCTCCAAGAAGCTGGGGTGGATGTGACCGCTGGCGAGGCCGAGTTAGCACGCTTGGAATCGGAGGCCAAGACTACGATGTTGGTCGCGGTCAACAATACGCTGGTTGGGCTACTGGCCGTGGCCGACCCTATCAAGCCCGAGACGCCAGAGACGATCCGGCTCCTGCGTGACATGGGATTGCAGACAGTGATGTTGACGGGCGACAATCAGCGTACGGCGGAAGCGATTGCGCGGCAGGCCGGCATCGATCATGTCGTGGCTGGCGTGCTACCTGAAGGCAAAGTGGCCGAGATCCGTCGCTTGCAGGAGACGTGGGGTACTGTTGCCATGGTGGGAGATGGTATCAACGATGCGCCTGCTCTTTCGCAGGCCAACGTGGGTATTGCCATCGGCACCGGCACCGACATTGCCATCGAAGCGGCTGATATAACACTGGTGCGCGGGGATCTGCGAGGGGTGGTGAATGCGGTCAAGCTTTCGCGGGCGACTTTCCGTAAGATCAAGCAGAACCTGTTCTGGGCCTTTTTCTACAACCTGATCATGATCCCTCTGGCCATCTTGGGTCTCTTGCATCCGGCGTTGGCCGAGGTGGCTATGGCCTCAAGCTCAATCACCGTGGTGACGAACGCAAACATGTTGCGCCGGGCCAAGATATGGCCCAAGGGCTGATCGAGCAATAGCAGGTCGCCGAGATCTAGCTTATGGGAGCCATACGATACCCTATGCCGCGCTCTGTAAGGATGTATTTGGGATTCGCGGGATCGATCTCTATCTTGTTCCGCAGGCGCCAGACGAACAGTTTGACGTAATCTGTGTTGCTGACATACTCTGGACCCCAGACTTGCTCCAGGATCTGCCGGTGTGAGACCACCCGCCCAGCGTTTTCGGCAAGATAGAACAAAAGACGCAGTTCGATGGCCGTCAACTCGACGTGTTGGCCGTTTCGCAGGACCTCCCATCGTTCCGCATCGATGACCAAGTCCTCGGTAATATAGAGGGCGCGCCCTTCAATCGCCGCTTCTCGAGGTCGAGATCGACGGAGCACAGCCTCGACCCGGGCTTCCAGTTCTTTGACACTAAAGGGTTTGCCAACATAGTCATCAGCGCCCAGTCTGAGGCCGATAATGCGATCGGTTTCCTGGCTCCGGGCTGTTAGGATGATGATGGGCACACTCGACATCTCCCGGATTCGACGGCATGTTTCCCAGCCATCCATGTGCGGCATCATGATATCCAGGATGACCAGATCGGGGTGACATCTATAAAGCTCTCGAAGGCCTTCCGTGCCACTAGATGCGGAGCTGATGTCATAGCCGGCGCGCGAGAAATACAGTTGCAGCGTTTTCGTCAGTGCTGTGTCATCGTCGACGAGCAGCAACTTGGCTTTGATTTCCATAACCGTATCTCCAGACTCGGCATTCACACTTGACGGCTAGAACCTATTATAGGTGCAAAACGGAATGGACTCAACCCCTTTGCTTTCGGTTCAGTTACCCAGGCTCATACTCGCATCGGCATCGCCCCGCCGACACCAGTTGGCGGCCCTGATGGGGCTGTCCTTCATGGTTTCCGTATCCAACGTGGAGGAAGACTCGCAGTTTGGTGAGCATCCCCAGGACATGGCGTTGCGCCTTAGCATGGCCAAAGCCAGAGCCGTCGCCAGATGCCAAGATCAGAATGCCCTGGTCGTGGCCGCCGACACGCTGGTGGTACTGGGACAAGATGTCCTGGGCAAGCCGGCTAACATGAAGGAAGCATTTGACATGCTTGTGCGGCTACGAAACCGGCCACATAGGGTCTATTCTGGCTTGACCGTGATTGACATGGCAGGGGGGCGAGAGCAGCAGGAGTTGGCAATGACCCCTGTGTTGATGCGTGATTACACGGATGCCGAAATTCTCGCTTATATTGCCACCGGTGATCCCATGGACAAAGCAGGGGCCTATGCCATCCAACATCCCAATTTTGAGCCGGTGGCCCGCATCGATGGGTGCTTTGCCAATGTCATGGGTCTGCCGATGTGTCATCTCTATCGCGCCTTGAGGAAATGGCGCTTCCTGGTACCCGTCCATCCCCTGAACTCTTGCCCACTGGCCACAACCAGCGGGTGCTGTTGGTCTAGGGAAATTGTAGCACCGCCCGGCACGACGGAGCACCCTGGTTAGAGCAGGTCGGCCTGGCCAGGCCGGTAACCGCTCTGACAAAGGCGAACCGGAGGTGGGTGGCTCAGTAGAATGAGGTATAGAGGGTCGTTTCCCAATAGGATCGGTAAGCCTGGTCGCGGCTTCCCAGGCAGATACCGTCGAACAGGCAAAGGTTGGGGCAGGCATACTCGATGCTGCGGATGAGAGTACATTGCTCTTGGCGCCAGCAAGTGTGCGAGCCGCAGATGGGCTCATAGTCATAGAAACAGCAGTTCCGCCCCATCATCCATAGGATGTTATCGACCTCAAACACCGAATGCTTGGAGCTCTGCACGATTAGCTCGCAGGCCTCGCGCACCGCCTCGCGTATCTGGTTATCCTCTTCTGCCGTGACAGGTTCTCTAGCCGTGATTCGCCGCCGCAACGCAGCATCACGCACCTGGACCATTCCGCTGCGCAGAGCGATGCGCATGATATGATAGTCAATAGCAACCCTCAGGTTCTCCAAGTCTTGGACTTGCCAGGCTCCGCTCCGGTGTGCGAACATGATCAGAAGGAATGATTTCTTTTCGACAGGATCGCTATAAGCCTGGAACTCGGCCAAGCGAGCCAAAATACCCTCTTTGCCACGCAAATGATGCCCCGCCTCATGATAGAGGTTCATGATATCCCCGCCATAGCGCCGAACCAAAAGTTGTGCGGCATCCTGCCATTGCGCCAGGCGCTCGCCAATGCGATCGAGTGTGCTGCTCTGGGCAACTCCGTCATCGGAAAAGATGGTACCAAGCGTTTCCTCGGTCGCATGCAGGATGTGTGAGGCGGTGAAGCATTCTGGCTCAGCGCGCATGGCTTTGCGAGCGGCGCGCACCATATAGTCCCAGCCACGCACCCAGCGCCCATCGATTTCGCCCTGTAGCGTGCGGGTGGCCTGGCAAATAGCCACCAGAAAGAACCACAAGTTGGCCTCACGGACTTTTTCCGGCTCAGTCCCGGCCACCAGGACGAACTCTTCTGGCCGCACAGCGACGGTGTCAAGCCTTTGGGCCAGGCGAGTGCACTGCTCGTGATCGATATACAACATGGTCGTTGCCCTTTCCACACCCGCCATAGAGCACGGAGCGCAGCACAACGCGCGCCCCGTGCTCTCCGAATTGGCCAGCTGGTGACCGATCGTTTGGGACCCCGCACCCTAAGAGGCTCTAGAAGGGGATCTCTTCCTCGTCTACCATGGGCGCGGCAGCCTCACCTTCACTCGGCTCGGCGGCTGCAGCAGGTGCCCCCTCGCCGCGCCCACTGAGGAACTTGACTTGATTGGCGGTTACGTCCAAGGAGGCTCGCCACTCGCCGTCACGGCTCTGGTAGGGCTTGGGTTCCTGCAGTTCGCCCTCTATGAATACCAGACGACCCTTGGCCAGGAACTGGTTGCAGGTCTCGGCGAGACGACGCCATGCGGAGACACGGAACCACACAGTCTTTTGCTGTTGTTGGCCGCTGGGGTCCGTCCAGCGGCGGTCTGTGGCCACGTTAAAGCTGGTCACTGGCGTGCCATCAGCCGTGTAGCGCATCTGAGGGTCGTTCCCCAAGCGACCAATAAGGGTGACTTTTTGATACATGGATCCCTCCTGTGATCAAGCGCGCTGAAAAGAATACTTGGCTAATTATACATATACCGCGCAACAAAGCCAAGTTAGGCTCTGCATACAGAACTTTTGTTCTGATTGGGGGAGCTAGGCTTTTGGGTCCTTTGTGGCTGTCGGATACAATAAATGGTAACCAGATTGTCTACAGAGGCGAGATGATCGAGCTTTCGGACCTGCTTCGCGCCACGGGTGGCCGGGTAGACGGTTCCGTTTACGCCGAGCGATTTGCCGATTTCGGCTATGACTCGCGCATCATCGAGCCGGGCCAACTCTTTCTAGCCCTGGTGACGGAGACTGGTGACGGGCACGACTTTGTGCTCGATGCTTGCCGGTCGGGGGCGGGCGGGGTGGTTTGCCAGTATCCGCCGCCTAATGCCTTGCCCGGCGTAACCTGTATCGTGGTTGAAAACACCCAGCAGGCGTTGCTAGATTATGCTCGCCATATCCTCAAGAGCCGGCCTGTGCAAGTGGTGGGCATCACCGGCAGTGTGGGCAAGAGTAGCACCAAAGAAGCGGTGGCTGCTGTGTTGGGTACGCGCTACAAGGTGTTTAGGAACTATGGCAGCTACAATGGCCGTTTCGGCCTTCCGGTGGCTTTGGGCCGATTGGAGGGAGATGAACAGCTCGCTGTTCTGGAGATGGCAGCCGATACCATCGATGAGATTCGAGACCTCGTAGATATTGCTCAGCCCCAAGTGGGTGTGGTCACCGCGATTAGCCACAGTCATTTCAAGTTCTTTGGCAGCCTGGAAGCGATCGCACGTGAAAAGGGGCGCCTGGTGGAAGCCCTGCCGCCCACAGGCTTGGCGGTTCTGAATCATGACGATCCCCTTGTGCGAGCGATGGCCTACCGAACGGGCGCTCGGGTACTCACGTGGGGCTTGCAGCCTGGGGCCGATCTGTCAGTTGCCGAGGTCGACGTATCGCCCCAGGGCACTCGCTTGCGGGTGCGCTATCGCGATCAAGAGGCGCCGCTCTTTATTCCTCTGCTTGGGACCCATCACGTCCACACCGCCCTGGCGGCCGCGGCCGTGGGCTTACACTATGGCCTGTCCTGGGATGAGATCGCTCGTGGTCTCGCGCAGACCGCACCGTTGCCCGGTCGCACCAGGCTTCTTGAGGGCATGAACGATTCGCGCCTATTGGATGACAGCTACAATGCCAATCCCCTTTCTGCTGTGGCCGCGTTGGAAACGGCGCGCCGCCTCCCCGCGGAGCGCCGCCTTGTCTTGTTTGGCGATATGGCCCAGTTGGGCGCTTACGCAGAGGAGGGACATCGTGTGGTAGGGCGCCGTTGCGCTAGTTTGTGCGATGTGCTCGTCACCAAAGGAGAATTGGCCCATCTGGTTGCAGACGAAGCTATTCGCCAGGGGATGCCCCAGGCCAATGTGCATGTGACCTACAGCGCAGAGGACGCGACGCGTCTCCTACAGACTCTTCTGCGGCCAGGGGATTTGCTGTTGCTGAAGGGTAGTGCGGAGGCCAGGCTAGAGTTCATAACGCGCGACCTTTTGCGTCACCCGGACTGGGCGACGCGAGTGCTGCCGCGACAGAATCGCGGCTGGGCGCAAGTGCGGCTAGAGCGCCCAGGACGGCCTACTTGGGTGGAGATCGATCTGGAAGCCGTCGCATGCAATGTCCGGACACTAGTATCTTGGGTTGGAGCCGCTGTAGAGATCATGGCAGTTCTCAAGGCCGACGGCTACGGACATGGTGCGATCAAGGTGGCCCGCACGGCACTGAACAATGGGGCCGCCTGGCTGGGGGTAGCCTGTTTGGGCGAAGCGCTGGCCTTGCGACGGGCGGGCATCGATGCCCCCATCCTAATCCTGGGGTTTACCCCTGCTTGGCAAGCCCGCGACGCAGTGCTCCATAATGTGGCAATCACTGTCTTTTCTGAGGAGGTTGCCGAAGCGGTCTCTCACGCGGCCCAGGATCTGGGGCGTGTGGCCAAAGTGCATGTCAAAGTTGATACCGGGATGGGTCGCTTGGGGCTTTTGCCAAAGGATGTG
>CAYQDH010000098.1:0-9054 GCA_964416075.1 uncultured Anaerolineales bacterium
ACAGCGTTGGTAAGCGGACTCGAGCAAACCTGGCCCGAGCGCCCGATGCACCTTGATCGCGCTATCGACGATCTCGTGTGCTACAGCCTCAATCTCCATCGCAGTCCCGTCCTTATATCAGCTCGACGAACCTGTATCTAGCCCAAGAGAACCTTAGCGTCCTTCGCGCCTTGGCGGTTCAGTTCTTCTTCATGCTTGGTGGTCGGTACTCTCCCGCAGGCCTCGGTGAGCGTAGCATGCCGCCGTTGTAGGGTGGGATGTCGGGGTAGGTAGCTCCCTGGCCGTTGAACTGCGGCAGCCAGGGCGCCAGCGCCTCGAACATCTCGTCGCACATGGCCCACACTTCCTCGGGATTGCACACCGCGCCGGTCAGTGGATCGTGCAGCACCGCCAGCTTGACCAGCTCGCGATCCCCGGTGAGGGCAGCCTCCACGGCCATCTCTTGCACGCCGATGCTCACCCGGCAGGTAGCCGCGCAGGCCATGGGCAGTGCCCCCACCCACGCCGGATGGATTCCGTTAGCATCCACATAGCAGGGCAGTTCCACCGTACACCCGTCGGGTAGATTGGTGATCAGGCCCGTGTTGCCCACATTGAGATGCCCGCGGTACGTCCGCCCCGTCTCTAGGGCCTCCAGGATATAGGAGGCGTGCTCTTGCCCGCGCGTCTGCGGCCCAATGACCACAGAAGGTTCCTCTAGCCAACGAGGGTACATCTCCTGGTACTCGTCGCGTGCGCCCCGGCAATGGTTCAGATATCCCGCCGTGCGCCCCCCGATCCATGTTCCCTCGTAGATCCAGCGTTTCAGCTCCTCGGGGCGCTTGCGGTACCAGGGCAGATATTCGCTCAAGTGGCCGTTCGACTCGGTGGAGAAATAGCCAAAGCGTTTCATGACGTCGAGGCGACAGGGCTCCTGTTCGGCGATCTCGGGGTTCTTTTCCATCGCCTCCAGCAGGAAGGGCATCATATCCTTGCCCTGGTGCGTCACCTGGATGTACCACGTCTGGTGGTTGATCCCCGCGCAGACGATATCCACGTCCTTTTGTGCCAGTCCCAAGGCCTTGGCGATCAAGGCGTGCCCGCCTTGCACGCCATGGCACAGCCCCACGCTGCGAACTCCCCCCGCCCGGCGCAGCGCCCAGCAGACCATCGCGTTCGGGTTCTGATAGTTGAGCAGCAATGCCTCCGGGGCCACCGCGCGCATGTCCTCGGCTACACCCAGCACCATGGGGATACTGCGCATCCCGTAAAAGATCCCGCCCGGGCCCAACGTGTCGGCCACACACTGATCCACGCCATACTTCAGCGGGATCTCCACATCGTGGGCAAAGGCTTCCAGTCCGCCCACGCGCGCGGTGCAGATCACATAGTCGGCCCCCGCGAGCGCCTCGCGCTGGTTGGGCGTCCCGATGATCGTGGCGGGCAATCCATTGTCAGCGATGGTCTTGCGACAGAGGTTCGCCGCCATATCCAGGTTTTCCTGGCTGATATCCATAAAGCGGAACTCGGTATCGGCGAACTCGGGCACGGCCAGCACATCGCGTACCAACCCCCTCGTAAAGCCCACGCTCCCCGCCCCAATCATAGCGATCTTGATCATAGAATACCCCTCAGTGCAAGAGTTTTTCGCTCAACTTTGATGAGTTAACCACCAAGGCACAGAGAACACCAAGAAGAATGGTCTCACTCTGTCCGTAGTGCCCTCAGTGCCTTGTTAGTTAGTTCCCCCTCTTGGCGTTCTTTGCGCCTTCGCGGTTCAATTCCTTCTCGGTGTGAAAGATCCCTTCCTTGTCGGTGCGCCGGTAAGTATGCGCGCCAAAGTAATCGCGTTGCGCTTGGGTCAAGTTCGCTGGCAGGCGCTCGGTGCGATAGGCATCAAAGTACGCCAGCGCCGAGCTCAGAGCCAAGCAAGGGATGCCCATGCTCACGGCCGTCTGGATTACCCGTCGCAGCGCGCCCTGGCGGCCCTGGATCTCTCCTTTGAAATAGGGGTCGAGCAGCAGATTGGTCAGCTGCGGGTTGCGCTCATAGGCGGCGGTGATATCGTTGAGGAACCGGGCGCGGATGATGCACCCCCCGCGCCAGAGCTTGGCGATTTCGCCCATCTTCAGGTCGTACTTGTACTCGTTCGAGGCGGCCCTCAGCAGGGCCATCCCCTGCGCGTAGGAGCAAATCTTGGCCGCGTAGAGGGCGTCGCGCATGTCCCAGATCAGTTGCTTGCGCTCCCCCGTGTAGCTCTCCTCCGGCCCGCTCAATACCTTGGATGCGGCCACGCGCTCGGCCTTGTAGGCCGAAATGATGCGCGACTCCACCGCGGCGTTGATCGTGGGGATCGGCGCGCCCAGGTCCAGCGCATCCTGGGAGGTCCACTTGCCCGTGCCCTTTTGTTGCGCTTCGTCCAGGATCACATCTACCAGCGGCTTGCCGGTATCAGGATCGATTTTGGTAAAGATGTCGCGGGTGATCTCGATGAGATACGACTTGAGCTCTCCCTCGTTCCACGCCGCAAAGATCTCGTGCAGTTCCTGGGCCGAGAGGTCCAGGGCGCGATGCATGATGTCATAAGCCTCGGCGATGAGCTGCATGTCGCCGTACTCGATGCCGTTATGCACCATTTTGACATAATGACCGGCGCCGCGCGGCCCGATGTAGCTCACGCATGGCTCTCCCTCGGCCACCGCGGCGATGGCTCGAAAGATCGGCTCCACCAACTTGTAAGCCTCGGGCTGCCCGCCGGGCATGATCGCCGGGCCTTTGAGTGCCCCCTCTTCGCCCCCCGAGACCCCCGTGCCGATATACAGCAGGTTTTCCTGGGCCAGGGCGATGGCTCGGCGCTCGGTGTCCTTGTAGAACGAGTTGCCGCCATCGATGATCAGGTCCCCTTGGTCCAATAACGGTTTGAGTTGCTCGATGACATCGTCCACCGGCTTCCCAGCCTTGACCATCAGCATGATCTTGCGTGGTTTGTCCAATGCATCCACGAACTCTTGCAGTGTGTAGCACGCCGCGATGCGCGTGCCCTGGGCTTTGCCCTCGGCGAACGCGCGCGTGCGCTCAGCTGTGCGGTTGTACACCGCCACCGTAAAGCCCTTGCTCTCCATATTCAGCACCAGGTTCTCGCCCATCACGGCGAGTCCGTACAACCCGATCTGGTATCTGTCCATCATGCCTCCGTTATCTCTGGCCCTTGAGTCTGTGCAATAGCTCGCCCGCCCTGGGCACCACCAGGATCCCTTCGCTCTCCCGCCCCATCCATCGCTGAGGATCGATCGTCGACGGCTCCATATAGCCCAGGTTCACCTTCTCGCAGCGCGCCCGCGGGATCCCCGTAGCCAGGATCACGTTGACGCGTGGCTTTTCCACACCGTTTTCGTAGCTGCCGGTACCTTTGACCAGCGTCGAATGAGCCAGAACCCCCCACGGCTCTTGTTTGTACTCGTCCCATCGCTTGGCGAAATAATCGCTCACATGGTAGCCCACCCGGTCCAGCACTTTGCCGTGGGTATAAGAGATTTCGTCGATGTGCGGGGCGTAGATGATGATCGTGCCCCCATCGGCCACCACCGGCTCCATCTTGTACATCCCCTTGGAGGCGGTCCAGATGTCGTCATAGATCTCGGGCATCACCGAGAGCACCGTCTGGTAGGGTTTGTCCAACCATACGATATTCACCTTCGAGGAGAGGTCCGCGGCGGCATCCTGAGATTCCTCGGGGCTGCCGTAGTAGATTCCAGCGAGGTCGTCGTGCCCCTTGACCACCAGGCTGAAGCACGACTTGGGCATCCGGATAAAGCTCCCAGCGCGATCGATCATCTTGCGCGTCTGGGTGTTCTTGCGGCCGATGATTTCACCGCTGGTCAGCAGGGCGCCCAGCCAGTGAGATACGTTGATCACATCGGGCCCCGAGATGCCGGGGAAAAAGTACTTGTTGCCCCCCGAGAACCCGGCGATCTCGTGCGGGAATACGGGGCCGACGATGATCAGGTGGTCGTAATCTTGGATGCGCGGGTTGATCTGCACGGCCACATCTTGCACCAGCTTGCCCTGGCTCATCTCGGCGATCTCGGCCGCGGGAATGGTGCCGATCGTCTCGATATCGTTCTCCCAGTCGTGGTTCAGAAAACCGATCTTCGCATAGCGGGTGGCGTGCTCCTGGGGCGTGATCCCCACATGCCGGCAGATATGCTCCTCGCTCATGGGCATATGCGTGCCCAGGGCCATCATGAAATCGAGCTTGGCGGGCGCATCGCCCAGGATCTCGGTGATCAACTTGAAACAGAGCCCAAAGGGCCCGCTGCGAGTGCCATCCGGGATGATCACCAAAAGCTTCTTGCCCTCGGGTTTGACCTCGGCCAGGCCCTGCTCGAACACCCCGCGCACTTCTGTGGGGGTGAGAAACCGATTCGCGTAGCCTACACCAATAACCATCTTCTCTCCTATTTCCTTTTCCAGGGTGGTGCATCGGGCAACAATTCATCAAATTCAGCCACCAAGGACGCCTCGTAGGCGCCGGCATACGTGCCATCGAAAAAGCGACCTAGCCCCTCCTGATAAAAGCGCTGCCAGCTCTCATCTTCGCGCCCGGGGTTGATGGGCAAAAAGAGGGCGTTGTTGTCGCGCGCGGCCTTAAAATCGCCGGGCGCGTCGCCGATCATTAACTTGTGGTCGTCGGCATATTTGCCCTGCGAAGCGTAGCGGATGTGCTCGCTCTTGGTGCCTCGCTCCTGCCCGGCAATGGCGCGCCAACCGCTCGGGTTGGTGCTCACATAGCGGTCGATGCTGTGCTCTTGCCACTCGCGCACCAACGCCTCTTCGGGCGTCTGCGAGACGACGATGATATCGGCCCTGGCCTGCAAGGCCGCCAGGCTCTCACGCACATAGGGGAAGGGGGGTACGCCATGCACCATGTCGGCGATGGTGGCGTTGACCGCCTTGCTCCAGGCGAGCGCCTTCGTGAGCTCGGCGTCGCCCGTCTCTGCCACGCTCTGGGCCAGCGACTCGTTGCTCAGGGGCAGGCCCGACTTCATGAACTGGCGTATCGCAGGCATTTCGTGGATCGCCGCATGGCGCGCCTGCACCTCGGGGCGCTCGCGCAATAGGTCCATCACCATCACCAGCGCCGGCCAGCGGTTGATCCCCCGCCACTTGCTGTAGAGGTTCACGAATTCGCACGCCTCGCGCGCCATCTTGCTCACTGCTTGCAGGTCCCAATACTTGATGATGTTCGGGGTAAAGCACTCCTTGTGCTTGATCTCCATGGTATCGAACGCACACCCATCGGAGTCGATCCCCACGAAGAACGGATGATTAGGCTGTAGATCCACCAACGGTCGCGCCGTCTCAGGGATATTGGCCACGCTGGCAACTCCTTTCTGCTCAGATGCACTCTTCTGGCGCGCGAGTCCCCTCATGCTGCTCACCTCGCTGCCCAACCTACACGCCGCTAAATGCGCAAAAGCCACCATCTACCACGACGGTAACGCCATGGACAAAGCTGGAACCCGGCGCCAGCAGCCACAAAACCGTCGACATCAACTCATCGGGATCACCCCAGCGCGCCATCGGCGTCTGTGACAAGATCGTCTGCCCTCGTGGCGTGACGGCTCCAGTCTTCTCGTCGGTCAAGAGGAAGCGGTTCTGGTCCGTCAGGTAGAAACCAGGGGCTATAGCGTTGACGCGAATCTTGGGAGAGCATTCTTGAGAGATATGTACCGCCAGCCATTCCGTGAAATTCTTGACCGATGCCTTGGCCGCCGAATAGGCCGGGATCTTGGTCAGGGGCGAGATGGCGTTTACAGACGAGATGTTGATGATCGCGCCCTCACCGCGTTCCACCATGCACTTGCCAAAGACCTGCGAGGATAGCACCGTGCCGGTAAAGTTGAGGTTGAACACGGACTGGAATGCTTCCTGAGGCAGGTCGAAGAACGATAGCTCAGACGAGGTGGTGGCCTCTTTGCGGTTGCCGCCCGCGCCGTTGATCAGGGCGTCGATGCAGCCATAACGCGCCAGGACCTCTTGGGCGCAGCGCTGCAAGGCTGCCTTGTCCAGCACATCGGCGCAGAGGGCCATAGCCTCTCCGCCCGCGGCGATGATGTCGTCGACTACTTTTTGCGCCGCGTCACAGCGAACATCCAACACGGCCACCCGCGCTCCGGCGCGGGCCAGCCGCCTGGCCATGTTGCCACACAGGATGCCGCCCCCGCCGGTGATCACTACTGACTTATTTTCTACGCCGAACAGGCTTTTTACATAATCCTTATCCATCCCCAACTCCTCAACGCATTGCTGTGGCGAACCCGGCGATGAGCATCGTGCCCGCGGTCTTTGGAGCCGCTCGCTTGGTCCCCCTATGGCCTCCGTAGCGCTCCCTTGCTGCGCAAGCCGTCTCCGTAGCCGCGATTTCGCACTCGCGCTCCCCCTCTCTCATCTGGCGGATGAACCGATCACCCTCTGCCCGCGAACGGCCGTAAGTGCCGCATGGTATGGGCTTCCACAGCCGCATAGTGCGCTTCCTCATGATCCTGCAACGCATCGAAAAGGCGTTGCCGATACAGCCACTTCCCGCGGTCATCTTTTCCCCCTAACACCGTGGCAAAGGCAACGTGCAGCATCTGGCGCGCATCGAACTGGTCTAGCACGCCCGCCAATGCCTCATCAGCCAGCGCTTCGGGCTCAGGGACCTTTTCCGGGCGCGCTGAGACATAATAGGACTCGCGGTTCGTCGCATAGTGATCGATCGCCCCGCGCAGGATTTCGCGAAACAACCCTGGGTCCACGCTGGCCACGGCGCGTAGCGCCTCCAGGTACCATGTCCCCGCGGTCTTCAAATGGACCAGCTCCCCTGCCAGCCGCGCCGCGATGGGGTAGATGCTGAACTTGTCGGACCCCGAGTGGAGGCTCAGCTTGTATGGCCCCAGCATCCTGGCGATAGCCACATGTTTCCTGAACTCGCGCTCAAAGATGCCCGGGTCCCCGATATAGTCCACACCCTTTTCGAAACGGCCGATGTAGCGTGGCGCCAGGCTAATCCACTGCACGCCCAGGCGTTTCAGCTCGCTGGCCAGGTACAAGTGCTCCTCCGGCCGCGTGGGGGTGTCCGTCTCATCCACAGAGACCTCGAGCTCATGCGGGCGCCCGCCCGCGACCCGCTGCAGATACGCATACAGGCCGGTGATGTGCGCCAGCGCACGCCCATACTTGACGGCTGCGCGCAGCAGCTGCTCCTCGTTCAGGGCCAGCGATTCCCCGGCGCCAAGGTTCCAGGTGTGACTGGTGTACGCCTGGCGCGTGGCGCCCGCCGTCGTTTGCAGGCGCTCCCAGGGCAGGGCCGCGAATTTGCTCCCCAGGGTCCCCAGCGCATCGCTATCCGCCGCATTGTCCACGTGGTCGCGCGGGTCGATGGTGTAGGTGATGAACCCTTGCGCCAGGCAGGAGTCGATGTCGGCTTGGTTCTTCTGGTGATCGGCGTCCGCCCCATAGCCGCCGCGCCAGCCTTCCTGGAACACGCCCCAGGTGGCCCCGTCCATGACCTCCGCCGGGGAGCGCGCCGATCTCTCCATCTCGCGGATCGATTGCTGCGCCAGGATGGGGAACATGTCACCGATCTGCCGTAGCGCGCGGATGTGTCCCGGCGTGGCCATGCCCATGCGGTCGCCCAGGCCCACCGATTTGCGCACGCCAACGAGCTGGGGCGCCAGGAAGGGCAGGCGAGCGCGCAGCGCCATGGCATTCGCGTGGCTCGCATCGCCTATCGCCGAGCGATACGTGGTACCGTCCAAGGTTGTGAAGGAAAAGCGCAGGTCAAAATCGGGCTCGCTCCCTCTGGTCAGGATGCCCAGTTTCTGATCCCGGCCGCGGCGGCCCAGAAAGAAGAGGCTCTGGCCGTCCAGCGCTAAAGAGCGCGGGTAAATGGCCAGCCCAGAGGCGTGCTCCAGAAGAGCAATACCCTTCTCTCGCTCCGTCAACCAGGATTGCTCATTGAGAAAGCTGAAACCGCCACCCTGCTTGTCCATCACCCACCACCTATCGCCCAGGATGCAAATCGGCCAGGACTATAGCACAACTCGCCCGGCCCACCCAATCCAAACCTCTTTACTTGACCTTCTTCACCAACGTCACGCAATTCCCCTTCACCGGATCAGCATCGTAAGAGACACTATCCATGAGGCGGACCAGGAACACGCCGTAACTCTGTTCGTGGATATGGTCCAGATCGGGCTCCGGCATGCCAGAGGGATCGAAAGTTTTGCCCCAATCGCACACCTGCACCACCAGGCGGTCACGGTGTATCTCGAAGGCCAGCTCGATGTTTTTCGTCGCGTCGTCGCCGTAAGCTTGCGAGATCGCTGTGGCGACCGCCTCGTCGACGGCCAGCTGTACATTATATGCGTCCGAGCTGGGCAGCCTGGGCATCTGCGCGCAGATCTCTTGAATCACCGAGCCAACGAGCTTGAGGTACTTTTTGTCCGAGGGTATTGTCAACTTTAGACGTTCGGTAGGCAAGATATCCTCCTTTGGCTCTGTCCTGATGTCCCGGTATCGCTTCACGCGGCAGGCAGCGCCCCAGTCGTTGGTCCTGCGTCCGTAGATCGTACCTCAGTTCCAATGGCCGCACGCCCAGTCTAGCATAGCGTTTCATGGGCGTCAACTGCATTCCTGGGCCAATCTGGTGGAGATCCTGACTGGTTTTATGAGAGGGGGGCTGGCCCAGTGTGCTCGACTTGCCCGGATGCGCGCCGCACAAGCTTGGCTTGCGCTCTGCCCTGGATCGTGTACACTAGACTAGTTCTTGCCCCGAACCGGATTGTGCTTTTCCCACGGTTCCCGGGTGGTGTCAGGACCTGCAGGCTAACCTTTGATTCGTAGGAGAGAACAGGCAATGTCGGACAAACTTAGAGTAGGTGTCATCGGCTGCGGCGGCATGGCCTCGAACCATGTGCGCGGGTATCTGCAAACAGGGCGTTTCGACGTGGTCGCCTTGGCCGACCTCGACGAAGCGGCCATGGCCGGCTACGACGAGCGCTTTAGCATCAAGACGCAGCACTATACCGA
>CAYQDH010000098.1:9064-13962 GCA_964416075.1 uncultured Anaerolineales bacterium
CGCGAGATGCTCAAGCGCGAAGGGCTGGATGTGGTCTCTGTCGGTGTGTGGCATGGCGGCCATGCCAAGTGGACCATCGCCGCGGCGGCGGCCAAGCCCAAGGCCATCCTGTGCGAAAAGCCTATGGCCGATTCCCTGGGCAATGCCGAGCAGATGCTGGTAGCCTGCAAGCGCAACAACGTCAAGTTGGCCATCGGGCACCAGCGCCGCTTCCTGCCCGCCTATACCCTGGCGCGGCAGATGATGGCTGATGGGGCCATCGGCCAGGTGGAGTGGATCCAATCCTTCGGCGCCTATGGCCTGCCCAACTATTGCTCACACCAGACGGACATGTTCCGCTACCTGCTCAGCGACGACGATTGTGAGTGGGTGATGGGCAACGTGGAGCGCAAGACCGACCGTTGGGAGCGCGCCACGCGCATCGAGGATTGCGGCGTGGCTATCTACCAGTTCAAAGGTGGCGCGCGGGCCATCATCTTGGACGAGGTGACGCCCCAGGTCTACCAGGGTGCGCACATCTATGGCAGCGAGGGCACCATCAATTTCACCACCAACGAGATGTACCTCCTCAACAAGTCTACCGGCGGCTCGTGGAAGATGTACCAGCCCGACGGCAAGTTCTTCAAGGTGCAGGAGCAAGGGGACCGCTTCGAGTGGGTGGAGGGCGGCGCGGCGCAGGCCGACGAGTTGGCCGATTGGATCGAGGGCGTGGTGCCCACCCACCGCAACAATGCCGAGAATGGCTACAAGGCGCTGGAGATGCTCCACGCCGTGTACGAATCGGCCCGCTGCCACGAGAAGGTGATCTTGCCGCTGCAGACGCGCATCAACCCGCTGGACCTGATGATCGACAGCGGCCACCTGGTGCCCCAGCGTCCGGGAGCATATGATATCCGCGCCTTTATCCTGCGCGGCGAGCGCATGAAGTCGGATGAAGAGCAGGCGCAGCAGTAAGCATGGCCTCTGATTGGGGTTATCTCCTCCAGGGGGCGGTGGTGGGCTTTTCCATCGCCGCCCCTGTGGGGCAGATCGGCGTCTTGTGCATCCAGCGCAGCCTCTTGGGCGGGCGCGCGCATGGCTTTGTCTCGGGCCTGGGGGCCGCCACAGCCGATGCCCTCTACGGCGCCGTGGCCGGCTTTGGCCTCACCTTTCTCTCCGGCTTTTTGCTGGGCCAACAGTTCTGGTTTCGCTTGGTCGGCGGCCTGTTTCTCGTTTACCTGGCGGTCCGAACGATCCTCCGCCCGCCCGCCGCACAGGAGGCCAGCGCCTCTGGCCAAGGGCTCCTCGGCTCCTACCTGTCCACCCTGTTCCTGACCCTCACCAACCCCATGACCATCCTCTCCTACGGCGCGATCATGGCCGGGCTGGGCGTGGGCGCTAGCGCGGGCGCCCTGGCGGGAGCGGCCATCTGGGTGCTGGGAGTGTTCCTCGGCTCGGCGGCCTGGTGGCTGCTCCTGAGCAGCGGCGTGGGCGCGCTGCGCGGACGTGTCACCCCGCGCCTGCTGCGCGCGATCAACATCCTAGCCGGGCTGGTCATCGGGGCCTTTGGCCTGTGGACGCTTATCGGCCTGCTGCGCTAGTCGCCTTCCCCTGTACGGCGAGCTTCCAGCTCGCCAGCAAGCCAACCTACGGCTCGTCTCCCACTGTGCCGCGAGCTTCCCGCTTGCCCTTGCGAGGCGGTGCGTCACTCCGTTTCCCCCGTGGCCTGCTCCTGCCTTCTCAGCCACTCTACCATGCGCCAGCCGTGCCACCCGCCAACAGGGATACCGATGGCCAGAAGCCAAGCTACAAATACAACCCAACCCTCACGGAACGGGCCAAGGACCAAAGTGAGCACCAGGAATGCGACAAGTACCACGAGTATGGCGGTCGCTGCTCCCACCAGGATCATCGTCCAGAGAAGATGAGGCCGGCCTCGTAGCCGAGTGAAGACCAACGCCACAACGGCGCCCCCGGCCATAGCGGGAAGCAAGAGCGCCACGAACGTGCCCAGGATAAGGGCCAGGATGTATGCCTCGAAGGAGATATACGCCTCGCCGTAAGGCGGATCTGTCAAATAGGTGCAGATTGCCACGCCGAGCCAAAACAAGACCGCAGACAGGAGGTCCGCCAAGACGCCCAGCCAGACGCCATGCCGGATGATCCGCCGCTTCGGCAACGCCACTCGCGCTGTCTCTTGTCGCTCGATAACATGACGTCTATCTTTCTCCAGGGCCTGCTGCTCCCCGAACTGCGCCAACCGCCCCTTTGTCTCCTCGAGCGTGGCCGGCTGAAACAAATCGCAGATTCGGCCATAGTAAGGTGTCAGAATCCCGATGATCCTCCTGACCTGCCACTCCATGCGCAGCGTGCGACTCTCCAGGTGAGGCACCTCGTAGGTACCGTGGTCCGCCCCTTGCGTCAGATAGGCGATGATGGTGAACAGATCGTACCAGTCCTCCGGAGGATCCAAGGGACCTACGTCGAGGAATACTTGCCCTCTCTACCTCAACGCCCTTAGGCGGCAGTGCCTAGCCTGCAGCACAATCTCCGCACTATCCAGGTCGCCGGAAACCGTCTCGGCGACGACACTGAGCTCACTAGGCAGAGTCCCGAAGAACTCTCTTACCAGATCGAACAGGACCTCCCGGTCCATATCCTGACTTCTTTCTGTGGCCTTGTCCATAGCGTTGGCTGCCTTACAAGAGCCCCGCTTTCCGTAGGCGCTCCTGGAAGCTGTAACGACTCGTGTGGCGCGCAGCGAGCTGGGTCACGCGCTCGCGGAAGGCCGCCTCCTGCTCCTGGTAGATGGCCAATTCCTGCAACCGGAGCAGGAGCTGAATAGCCTCATCATAGGCCTTGGCATTCGATTTGCCGGAGACCAGCTCCTCGATCCGCTGCCAGACCCGAGACTCGTCGCGGGCCAAGGCCTGCAAACCGGCGATCCGTCTCCGCTCCGCTTCCTCCTGTTCTCGCCGGCGCTCGATCTTCCTGAGCTGTTCCGCGCTCTCCAAAAGCTCTCCTGCTGTTCGGCGCGGCAAGGCCGGGAGGGCGGGAGATGGCGCCGAGGACATGAGTTCCCTGCGCAGGGCAACGGACAGGTGTGCTTCCCCTTGGGCCAAGCGGAGTAAATAGTCCTCGCAGGTTGCGCGAGGTAGTGTGGCGATGGCCTGCCGCAAGTCCTCTGAAGATGTTTCCTGCAGTTCAGGACTGGCGCGTGCGGCTACCTGCAGCAAATGTGGATCAACCCTGAGGAATCGCGCAAGCGTGTGTAGGGCCGGGGTTAGGCTCAGCAAGCCAGCGGGCACAGGGGGCTCGGCATCATCATCGAAAATCACCCCTTCACCGGTGGACAGCGCCCCCAGCCAGGCTATGTATAGCGCCCGGTAATCGCCACGGAGAATGTCCTCGCGCAGCGGCGTCAGAGTGGAAAGCACACCGTCAGCCTCGACCCAGTCGGACCCCTCCTCATCGTCCACGTGGATATCCAGGATGAGATGCTCTTCCACGAAGTCTAGGTCCACCTGATCCTCCACACCATAGGGGTCCAGAACCTGCCAGGCCACCAGCTCTTTGGGGAGGCGGAAGATCAGGCGGCGGCTGCCCCAATTGGCCCAGTAGAGCATGGCGTCAAAGTAGCGGGCCACCACTACCTTGGGATCGTGCTTGAAATAGCTCCATTCGTAGGTCACCACGGCGCTCGAAGAGCCTACCTCGATATGGCTTGATAGCCGGTTCACGGCCTCGATCTCTTCCGTGGTCAGTGGCCGGTCGATGGCCTGAAACTCATAGTATTGGAATTCGCTCACGACGAGCCTCCTTCAATTCCGCAGTTCGCTATGCCACTATAGCAGGAAATGCGCCAGGTTCAAGGCGTTGCACGAGTGGGCAAAGTATTGGTATATCGGCGGTAGACTGTGATAACGTACCTCGACGGCCGGTGCTCCGCCTTAACATTTTTACTGGTCTATTACTTCCTTGTGCCACAGGATCTAGCGGTAGGGACGAAGGATTGGCCGACAAGACTAGCTCTAGCACTCGCTCCCAATATGCCAATCCTTCGTCCATCTCCGCAGTGGTCGACATTGGTGAAGGGAGCATGCCGAAACGGATTTTGGGCGCAAAGCGTGCCAGCGACGGCCACATCATCCTGGCTGAAAGCGCACTTGCGCAAAGCGCGACCCATGATGGTAGACGTTGCCGCCCACAACAGGGTCTTCCGCATGACACCCGGGACCGAGTGCGGCTATACTACCTGGACGGAACGTCCTTGAGCTAGAGAACTGCACAGGTTCTAGGAGGATACCATGAAAATCACCGATATCGAGACCATCGCCTTTCGCGCCCCGACCCACTTCCGCTCCACGCGTTGGGGCGGCGTGGCGTTCGGGGATCCCGTGGAGACGATCCAGACCATCACCCACATCCTCACGGATGAGGGCGCCGAGGGCTATATGCTCGGCGGCAACCCGGCGATCAACGAGCGAGTGATGAAACCGCTCCTCGTGGGCGAGGACCCCTTGGGCCGCGAGAAGCTGTGGCTGTGGATGGACCAGCTCTGCATCAGCCGCCACGCCATGGCCGAGAGCGACATGGGGATCATCGATTGCGCCCTGTGGGACCTATACGGGCGCATGGTGGGGCTGCCCCTGTTCAAGCTGCTGGGCGGATCGCGCGACGTGGTGCCGGCCTACGGCAGCAGCTTTGACCACCTCGGCCCCCCGGAGGTCTATGTGCGGCAGGCGTTGGACTGCCAGGCCCAGGGGTATAAAGCGTACAAAATCCACCCCTATGTCTTTTGGAACCCGCACACCAACCAGCCCTGGCCCATGACGCCCGGCTTTCCGGTGGAGGATGTGCAGGTATGCCGCGCGGTGCGCGAGGCCGTGGGCGACGACATGGTCCTGCTGGTGGACCCC
>CAYQDH010000099.1:0-13961 GCA_964416075.1 uncultured Anaerolineales bacterium
ATCGACGTGCTGAAGAAGAGCTCTATGCCACCATTGAACCTCTAGAACAGTATGTGCCCGATTTACCCTTTGTCCTCGCGCACACAGGGGTGAAGCATTCCTCCGACGCTGTGCACAAACCACTGCGAGAGCGATGGCTGGAAGGCGATGCGGATGTGCGCCAGGGATACGAAGAGATCGGGCGTCTTGCGCGTGAGGGGAAAAAGGCATTGCTGAGCCAGGATTGGGCCAGGCTGGGACGCTTGATGAACCGCAATCATGCCATCCAGAGGGATCTGGGGGGATCAGGAGAGGCCAATGAGCGGTTGATCGGGGTGGCGCTGGCGCAAGGTGCCTTGGGCGCCAAGTTAGCAGGCGCGGGCGACGGCGGGACCATTATCGCTCTGCATCCTGAACCGCAAAGCCTCATGGCGGCGTTGCGTGACGCGGGGAGTGAGCTTGTGTTTCAGCCCTGTCCACGTCCGGGTGTGCGGCTGGAATGCGAGGAGCGGTCATAAGCGGTTATCCCATACTTGACAATATGACCCCAAGCCAGGTATAATGCTCCGTCGACCTAATACGTAGAGATTTCCCCCCGCTTTGGGGCTATGAGGAGATCGAGATGTCTACCAAGAGAACGTGGCAACCGAAAAAGCGGCGCCGTATGCGAGTTCACGGGTTTCTGTCTCGGATGGCGACTCGAGGCGGGCGCAAAGTGCTCAGTGCGCGGCGCGCTCGTGGGCGCAAGGTGCTGACTGTACAGAGGAACTACCCGGTCAACCGGTAAGGCCAACAGTGCATTCACAGCTGGATGGGTGGTCGTGTTACCCGCCAAATACCGTCTGACCAGATCGGAGGATTTCCGCCGCGTACATAGCGAGGGACGATCTTGGGCCAATCGGATGTTGGTCTTGTGCAAGTTACCACGTGGCGAGAGTGACACTCGGTTTGGGTTCTCGGTTAGTCGCCGGCTTGGCAAAGCGGTCGTGCGGAATCGTATCAAGAGACTTGTTCGCGAGGCGGTGCACAAGCGTCTGACCACGGTTGTGCCAGGGTGGGACATCGTGTTCATTGCCCGTCAGGGTGTGGTAGGAGCGTCTTTCCCGGAAGTCGACCATGCGGTAGCGCATCTCATGGGTGTGGCCGGCCTTCTGAAGAAGGATGGGGCGGCGGAAGCGGGCAAGAGCTAATGATGCGATGGGGCAAGAGGATCGCCTTGGCAATGGTACGTTTCTATCAAAGGGCTATCTCACCCATGTTGCCGCCCAGTTGTCGCTACATACCGTCTTGTTCCGAGTACACCTATCAAGCTATCGAAAAATACGGGGTCCTGCGTGGCGGATGGTTGGGGCTGCGTCGTTTGCTGCGTTGCCATCCATTCCATCCTGGCGGATATGACCCCGTTCCCTAGGCACTGTGTACGACAGGGCCTATGATGAAGGAGGAGGTCCCAGTTTTGAAAGTCGTTAGGAGAGGAGGGCAATTGGCCCTCTTGTTAGCTGTCCTGGCCATCACTCTGGCAGGTTGTATGCCACGAGGCGCAATGACCAATCCAGGATGGACCGTAGTTACGGCAACACCCGATGTGGTGTTTAGCGCTCTTGCAACCGGCCAAGTAGTGGCCTTGGATGCGGCGACGGGTCAAGCTATCTGGACCTATCCTGTGGCTCAGGAATCATCAGGAGGCGGTCTGTTCTCCCGCAGGAATACAGATTCCACACAAGCTGCACTCGATGCAGTCTATGGACTCCCCGCACTAACCGATGAGTTGGTCCTCGTATCATCCTACAACCACGCGCTCTATGCGTTTGACCGCGCCACTGGACGTCAGGCTTGGGATGTGCCCTTTACCGCCAAAGGCGCGCTCGTCGGTGGCACGACGGTGGATGGTGATCGTATCTATGTGGGATCATCGGATAACCATGTTTACTCACTCGACCTCCAGACTGGCAAGCCCGTGTGGGATGCGGCTTTTGAGACAGGAAACTGGGTATGGGGCGCTCCGGCCGTGGACCAGGACCATGTGTATGTTGGTTCCATGGATCACCATGTGTATGCCATCAACCGAGCAGACGGGACCTTGGCATGGGATCGGAACATCGGGGGGTCTGTGCCGGGTAACGTGGTTTTGGCAGATGGTGTCTTGTATGTTGGGGCGGTGGACAAGCAGCTACACGCCCTGAGGGCTCAGGATGGTACGGAGTTGTGGGCTCGCTCCTTGGGGCATTGGGTGTGGGGTGAGGCGTTGGTCCAGGACGGATATGTGTATGCCGGGTCTCTCGACGGGCGCGTCCATGCGCTGCAAGTCTCCGATGGGACCCCGCGTTGGGAATCCGTAGCGCTGGATGGGGCTCTGCGTGCTGGCCCTGTGTTGCTCGGGGACCAGCTCATCGTGGGGACCGAATCGGGCAGCATCTATCGTATTGCGCTCGACTCTGGAAGCAGCACTCTCTTGTACAAGGCTGCGGCAGCGGTTCTCTCCAGGCCCGCCGTTGAGGGCGATCGCGTGTACATCGGTACGACGATGAGCGAGGTTTTGGCGCTCGATGCGAGCGGCGCAGTGGGCTCGCAGTTATGGGTCTACCCAACCAAGAACTAGATTTCAGGAGGTCGATACCCTTGCAGAATGTGAATAGGCCGCGAGTTGACCCCAAACAGGTTCGCAAGTCGTTGCTGATTTGGGGTATCGTCGCGGTTGTGGTAATCGCTGGTACGCAGGTTGGGTGGGGCAACATCTGGCGCGAAGGCTTGATTCGCCCCTTTCTTAATGCGCTCTTGTTTCTCTATACCTATCTAGGGCAGAGCTTTATTGTCGCCATCACGGTGTTTACGGTTCTCCTCCGATTGCTCACGATGCCTCTGCAAGTGAAACAGATTCGCTCGACTAAGCGGATGTCGGCCTTGCAGCCCAGGATCGCCGAGTTGCAGAAACGCTATGGCGGCGACAAAGAGAGGCTCATGAGGGAGCAGCAGGCTCTGTACAAGACGGCGGGCGTGAGCCCGTTTGGTGGCTGCTTGCCGACTCTGGTGCAGTTCCCGATCTGGATTGGCCTGTACCAGTCTATCAACGCCGTCTTGGCCGACACCCCGCTGGAATTGATGAACCTTGGCAAGAACATCTATGTCGGGTTTCAGGCCCTCGTTGACGTCATTCCTCTGCAGAGCAAGTTCCTCTGGTTGAACCTTGCTCAGCCAGACCCTACGCCGTTTGTTCTGCCCGTTCTGGTGGGCGCTACCATGTGGCTGCAGCAGAAGATGATGACCCAGCCATCGGGCGACACGCAACAGGCCTCGATGAACCAGACGATGCAGATTATGATGCCCCTGATGTTTGGTTACTTTACCACGCAGTTCGCATCAGGATTGGCGCTCTATTTTCTGATCTCGAACGTAGTCGGCATTATTATGCAGTGGGCGATCGAGCGCCTTGAGAAGCCGGCTGTGGTTGCACCCGCGGAGCAAATGGTTGTGGCTGCCGCTAACGATAAGGAAAAGGCCCCCTATGGACGGAAAAAGCAGAGACGCAAGAGCAAGCGTTGAGTACAGCGCCAAGACGTTGGGCGATGCCCTGAAACGGGCTTCTGAGGAGCTCCAGCTGGCGGTGGAGGAGCTAGATTACGAAGTATTGAGGGACACCACCCACTCGATTCTGGGATTCGTGCGCACTGGTGAGATCCTCATCCGGGTTTGGCCGCCGGTTTCCCCGTCGAGGGTGGAAGCGACCGAGGTATCTGAGGTCACTCAGACGCCTGAGCCTCTTGATGCGGAGCCAGTCGCAAAGCCTGCTCCTCTTGCCGATGTATTGGAGGAAGAGGCCGAATATGCTGTTTCCGGGAGCAAGGGCAACCCTCCGGAACTCGAGAAGATCAGCCGAGATGTGGTGGCCACCCTGCTGGACAAGATGGGCATTCTGGCCGCTGTTGAAGTCGCCGACCGTGGTGGCCAGGTGGACACGGCGAGTAACGAGATATCGCCACTCGTACTTAACCTCGTCGGTGATGACCTGGGCATGTTGATCGGCCGGCGAGGCGAGACATTGCGCGATCTGCAATTCATCGCTCGTCTGATTATCAGTCGCCGACTGGGTGTGTGGCCCAATGTCGTGATCGACGTCGAGAACTATAAGACCAAGCGTATCACTGCGCTCGAGTCCCTGGCGCGGAGGATTGCCGACCAGGTGCGCAATACGCGCAAGCCCGTTGCTCTTGAGCCCATGCCAGCCAGCGAGCGACGCATTATCCACCTGGCCCTTAGAGATGACCCGGATGTTTATACAGAGAGCACTGGCCAGGATGAGGCACGAAAGGTGCAAATCCTGCCCAGATAGACCAACTGGCGGCGGCTGTGAATCCACCCCCTGACTATCTTGTTATTGGGCATGTGACTCGTGACCTGATCGCTGGCTCAGAATCCCGAGTTGGTGGCACTGCCACTTATGCAGCACTCGCCGCTGATCGTCTGGGGCAGCGTGTGGCGGTGCTGACCAGCACGGATCCCACTTGGCCACTGTTCCGCTCTTACCCGTCGATTGAGGTGGCCTGCCGGCCAAGCGCGAACACCACCACGTTCGAGAATATCTACACCGCTGGGGCCAGGCGACAGTACATACGTAGTGTGGCCAGTGCGTTGACCCCAGCGGACCTGCCTGTGATCTGGCAGCAGGCCAAGATCGTTCACCTTGGGCCCGTCGCACAAGAGGTCAGCCCTACCTTGGTGCACTGTTTCGCTAACGCCCTGGTCGGCGTGACACCCCAAGGTTGGATGCGGCATTGGGACAGCGATGGTCTGGTGTTGCCGACGGAATGGGAGAGCGCGGATGTCGTTCTGCGCAGCGCTGATGTGGTGGTCGTGAGCCTGGAGGATGTGGGCCGTGATCGAGATCGCCTATCATCGTATATCCGGCAGGCACGATTGCTGGTTCTCACCCTAGGGTCCCAAGGCGCTATCGTGTATCAGCAAGGGCGCGAACAGCGTGTGCCGGCCTATTTGGTAGAGGAGGCCGACCCCACGGGCGCGGGTGACGTCTTTGCGGCCGCATACCTGATTCGCTTGGAGGCCACTCGGGACGCCATTGAGGCAGCGCGCTTTGCCAATTGCGCTGCCTCGTTTGTTGTAGAGGCAGTGGGTGCGACGAACATGCCCTCTGTAGAACAGGTTGAGTGTCGACTGCGACATGGCCGCCTTCGTCTGTAACTGGCGGGCACTAGAGAGGAGTCAGGCAGGGGGGCTGCATGGGTCGAGTGTATGTACTGGCCAACCAAAAAGGGGGCGTGGGTAAGACGACGACCGCCGTCAATCTTGGCGCTTACCTTGCCCATGTCGGCAAGAGGGTCTTGCTCGTCGATATGGATCCCCAAGCCAATGCTACCAGTTCCCTGGGCATCGATAAGAACGCCTTGGCGCGCTCCATCTATGACGTTCTGCTTGGTGGGGAGCAAGCCGCAACCCTGGTACGGCTGACGGGATGCCTTGGGCTGGACTTGTTGCCTTCATCTCCTGCTCTGGCGGGTGCGGAGGTGGAGATGGTGGAGTTCACAGGGCGCGAATCGCGCCTAAAGCGCGCACTAGAGGGGCTGCGCACGCGCTATGATTATGTGTTGGTCGACACGCCCCCCAGCCTGGGATTGCTTACCGTCAATGCGCTCACTGCTGCGAATGGTGTTCTTATACCTATCCAATGTGAGTACCTGCCTTTGGAGGGTCTGGCCCAGTTATTGCGGACGATCGATCTGGTTCGCCAAGGCTTGAATCCCGACCTGACGATTCGAGGCCTGATAATGACGATGTACGATCCGCGCACCAACCTGTCGCGCCAGGTTGTAGAGCAGGTCAGGCAGCACTTTCCCAGCTACCTCTTTCGGACCATCATACCCCGTAGCGTCAAGTTGAGTGAGGCTCCCAGCTATGGCGAGCCGATTGTGGGATATGCCCCTGATTCGAGCGGCGGCCAAGCCTACGCGGCTCTGTGCCAGGAGGTGCTGGCGACTGAACAACCGGAATCATGACTTGGTCGGGGAGCGCAATCTGGCGATAGGAGGGGAAGATATGGCATCCAAACCAAGGGGCGGACTGGGCAAGGGCCTGGGAGCGCTCATCCCTTCGGGCCAAGCGACACCTGGACTGCGCAGGGTGAGTACGTCGGCCATTGCGCCCAATCCGCGCCAACCGCGCAGCGTTTTTGATGCAGATGCATTGCAGGAACTGGCTAACTCGATTCGTGAGGTGGGCCTGATCCAGCCACTGATCGTGCGACAAGCACCTACCGAAGGGCTTGCCGATTCTCCGCGCTACCAATTGATCACGGGGGAACGCCGTTGGCGTGCGGCCCAGTTGGCCGGACTTGATCAAGTCGACGTGATCGTTAAAGAGGTCACCTCTCAGGAGATGCTCGAATTAGCCCTGGTGGAGAACATCCAGCGAGCTGATCTAAATCCGCTGGAAGAGGCCAATGCTTACCAGCAGTTAGTGGATGAGTTTGGGCTTACGCAAGACAGGGTGGCGGAACGGGTGGGGCGTAGTCGCGTGAGCGTGACAAACACTCTGCGCTTGCTGCGCCTGCCCGATGAGGTCAAGAGCGCTCTGCTGCAGAGGGTGATCAGCGAAGGGCATGCGCGAGCTCTGTTGATGCTCGATGAGCCGGAAGAGCGCTTGTTGGCGTTTCGAGCCATAGTGAAAAAGGGGCTTTCGGTTCGACAGGCTGAGGAATTGGTGCGCCGCCTGCAGGCGGCTACTGAAAACCTGACGCGGCAACGGACAAGGTCCCCTGAGACGGAAGCCCTGGAGCACCAATTTCGTGAATCGTTGGGTACTAAGGTTGATCTGTACCGCAGTCGCAAAGGCGGTAAGCTGGTTATTCACTTTTACTCGGAAGAGGATCTGCAAGCGCTGTACGAACGCCTGATCGATGCCTAGATATCCACTCACGGTGCGTCGCAAGCGGGGAACCTGGTTCTCCGCTTTTATTGTCTCTGTGTCAAGGTGGTAAGGGCGTCTTGGTGCGCGTGCCGGGTATGGATATAATAAGTGTTTGCCAGATAACCAAGGGTTTCCACCTCGGGGTCCCACTCTAGAGTGCGGGGGGACCATTCTGGCATGAGGGTAGTGCAGATCAAATGGGGTGTATGATGTTCGAACAAGTCACTGATATCGTGCGACGATACCACGAACTAGACGATTTGCTGGCATCGCCAGAAGTGATCAGAGATGCAGACAAGCTGCGGACGTTTGCTCGCGAGCGCGCGGATCTGACCGAACTGGTAGAGACTTACCAGGAGTACACCAGGTTGTCAAAAGAGCTCGAGGATACCCGTATCCTATTGGAGGAAGACGATGCGGAGCTCAAGACAATGGCCAGCGAGGAGATTTCGCGGTTGGAACCGTCAATGCACGAGATCGAAGCGCGCTTGAGGGCGCTGCTGTTGCCCAAGGATCCACGCGATGACCGCAACGTGATCGTTGAAGTGCGCGCTGGAACCGGGGGCGAGGAGGCCGCACTATTTGCTGCGGATCTATTTCGCATGTACACCCTCTATGCAACGGGCCAGGGCTGGAAAACCCAAGTGCTGAGTACGAGCGAGACCGGCATCGGTGGTTACAAAGAGATCATCTTTGAAATCGTGGGCAAGCGAGCCTATTCGCAGCTCAAGTACGAGAGTGGGGTGCACCGGGTACAACGGGTGCCGGTTACTGAGGCGAGTGGGCGCATCCATACCTCTACAGCGACTGTTGCCGTTTTGCCGGCGGTGGAGGATGTCGACGTGCAGATCAACGATCGGGACCTGCGCCTCGACCTGTATCGTTCGGGGGGGCACGGCGGGCAGGGCGTGAACACCACAGACTCGGCAGTGCGTATCACGCACTTGCCAACGGGGATCGTGGTGCAATGTCAAGATGAACGCTCGCAGCTACAGAACAAAGCGCGAGCCATGTCCATCCTGAGAGCGCGCATCTTTGACCTGGAGTTCCAGCGCCGAGCGGACGAAGTCGATGAGGCGCGCCGTAAGCAGGTTGGCGCGGGGGAACGCAGCGAAAAGATCAGAACTTATAACTTTCCTCAGAACCGGGTGACAGACCATCGTATTGGCCTGTCAGTGTACCAGCTCGAGGCAGTCCTAGCTGGCGACTTGGGCCAATTCATCCAGGCGCTCACCGAGGCTGCAGAAACAGAGCGGCTGGAGGCCCCTCGCGATAATGGGTCGGATCAGTGACGCCGGGCACGGAGATACACTGCAAGCCCGCTGCTGATGAATGAGCCTATGTGCGGGACCTCGCCTGCGGATCTGGTTAGCTGGGCTTCCAGGGTTCTATCCCTCGCCGGATCGAGCACGCCCCGCTTGGATGCCGAGGTGCTCCTCGCTTTTGTGTTATCTGTGAGTCGCGCGCAGCTCTACACACACTGGGATCAGGCTCTCGACCCTCAGCGGATGGCGCGATATGTGCAGCTAGTGCACCGGCGACAAGCTCATGAGCCCGTGGCATACCTTGTCGGGCAACGGTCCTTCTACGACGTGGAGCTATGGGTCGATCCTGGAGTGCTCATTCCTCGGCCTGAGACGGAGCATATCTTGGATGAGGCCCTCGCCTGGGCGCGAGACCAGAAGGGCTGCTTGCGAGTCCTGGATGTTGGAACAGGGAGCGGCGCCCTGGCCGTGGTTCTGGCACGGCACCTCGGATGCGGCAGGGTATGGGCTGTGGATATCTCACGGGCGGCGCTCGCGGTGGCGGCGCGTAATGTCGACCGTTACCATTTGAGGGATCGTGTTCTGCTCATATGTGGCGACCTCGCAAGTGCATTTGCCGGAACGTTCGACCTCATCGTGGCGAACTTGCCCTATATTGCTCGTGCGGAGTTGGGCACCCTCCCGCCGGATGTGGGTGACTATGAGCCGCGATTGGCCCTTGATGGTGGCGATGACGGACTGGATCTGGTTCGACGTCTATTGGCGCAACTGAAGGAACACCTGGCGTGTCCCGGATTGCTGTTGCTAGAAATCGATCCACGCCAGGCTGAGATAGCACAAGGCCTGGCGCTCCGGGTTTGGCCATGCGCCGAGGTTCGCATGATCCGCGACTATGCGGAATGGCCGCGCGTCCTCAGGGTCGCGTTGGGATAGCTGGGTGAGGTACTTGGTCGGAACGCGTCAGGGCCCGGCGAATTCGCCCTGATCGCAGCTTGCTATATGAGGTTGCAGATGGCTTATCGCCTTGTTGCTTGTGATCTTGATGGGACATTGATCCGTGACGATCTAACGATGAGTCGGCGAGTACGTTGTGCATTGGAGAGTGTCATGGATCGCGGCATTCACCTGGTGCTGGCGTCTGGCCGTAGTTTTCGTTCGTTGGAATCGTGGGTAAGGGAGCTACACGTCGGCAGCCCCGTGATCACCTACCAGGGGGCGGCAGTCGTCGACCCTGCCACAAACAGATGGCTATACCACCGCTCCTTTGCGCTAGAGATTGGCCATCGCGTGGTGGATTTTGCCAGGTCACGGAAGCTCGAGTTGACTCTATTTGTCGATGACGAGATCTATGTGGAGAACAAGATCCATCGGGACGATTTCTATGACAAATGGTTCGGCCTTCCGAACCACCAGATAAGTGACTTGAGTCAGGCTTTGGAGAGGAACCCGACCAAGTTTATCATTATTGGCTCACCCGAGGAGCTCGATGATCTCAGGCCCGCGGTGGAGGAACAGTTCTCAAGTGAGCTTCAGATCATGCGGTCTCACCGTTTGTTCTTGGAAGGACTGCGGTTGGGTGTAACCAAGGGAACGGCATTATCCTGGCTGGCGGAGCAACTCGGAGTCGAGCGCTTAGAGACGATGGCTATCGGGGACTCGGATAATGATGAGGCCATGATCCAGTGGGCTGGGATGGGTGTGGCGATGGGCAATGCGTTTCCCAATGTCAAAGCGATAGCACGCTATGTGGCCCCTCCCGTCGATGAGGATGGCGCAGCCGAGGCCATCGAGCGTTTTTGCTTGGAGGGCTCTCTATGACCAGGGACATGGAACCGCTGAACACGCGCGTCTTGAGGTCGGACGACCCGCTGGCTCTCCGTGAGGCGCTGGACGCGCTTGAGCGGGGGCAGGTGGTTGGGCTGCCCACGGATACGGTGTATGGCGTGGGGTGCGATCCATGGCGTACGGATGCTCTAGACAGATTGTACTGGGCCAAGCGCAGACCCAAGAGTATGGCTATCCCTGTACTGCTCTCTTGCCCTGAGTGTGTGGCCAAGGTGGCGTGCGATCTGCCTGGATATTTCGATGCGCTGGTGCAGCGTTTGTGGCCAGGCGGGCTGACACTGGTTGTGCCACGTCGACCCGTGGTGTCCGATCTTCTGAGCGGCGGCATGCCCACGGTTGCCGTGCGCATGCCCGATCATGACCTGGCTCTGCGCCTGATTAGGGAGTTCGGGGGGGCCATGGCGGTGACGAGCGCCAATATCTCGGGGCGCCCCTCTCCGACCACGGCGCAGCAGGTATTAAACGATCTCCGTGGGCGCATCGCTGTGCTGATCGATGGTGGCGAGTGTCCCGGTGGCGTCCCTTCGTCATTGGTGGACCTCACAACGAACCCACCGACGCTACTCCGCGAGGGAGCTATATCTTTTGAGACTCTGAGCCAAGTGGTGCCCAGTCTGGTGCGTGTCTCCCGGTGATTTCGCAGGGCCATCAGCTTGTCAGGCAATACCATCGATGCTACACTAGGCGGGTGGGTTTGCCGTTTCATCGGCTAGATCGGATGGACTATGGTCACGCAAGCTCTGTACAACAAGTGGCGAGGGCAGTCCTTCGACGAAATCCTCGGGCAAGAACACATCACGACGACGCTTCAGAACCAGATCAGGGCTGGGCGTATAGGTCACGCCTACCTCTTCACCGGGGTACGGGGTACGGGCAAGACCTCGACAGCCCGTATCATGGCCAAGGCTGTGAACTGTGTAGGCAACACCGAGTCCCCGCCGTGCAACCAATGTCATATCTGCACAAGCATCACGGAGGGCCGCTCTCTCGATCTTGTCGAGATCGATGGCGCCTCGAACCGCGGCATCGATGAGATCCGTGACCTAAGGGACAAGGTCAATTTCGCGCCGAGCGAGTGCCGCTACAAGGTGTACGTGATCGACGAAGTGCACATGCTTACGAACGAGGCGTTCAATGCCTTGCTCAAGACCCTGGAAGAGCCACCCTCGCATGTGATCTTTATCCTCTGCACTACAGAGCCCTATCGCCTGCCTGATACAGTCCTGTCGCGATGCCAGCGCTTTGATTTTCGCAAAGGGAGTGTCGCCGTACTCAAAGACAAATTGAGCACGATCTGCCGGCAAGAAGGTATTGCCATGGCCCCCGATGCCCTGGACTATATTGCGCGTCGATCCACAGGGAGCTTCCGTGACGCGGAGAGCCTGCTAGATCAGCTTGCGGCCTATGGGAGCAGCGAGATTACCCTGGAATTGGTGCACCAGGTATTGGGCTCGGTACCCTCGGCGTTGGTGACTCGGCTCATCGCCAGCATACTGGTCGGCGATGTGGGGACGGGGCTGCAAGCGATTAACCAGGCTATGGATGGGGGGGCCGAGCCCAGGCAGTTCCTTGGGGAGATCCTCGATCACCTACGCGCATTGATTCTACTCCGCGTGGGTGGGCGGGATGACGCATCTTCTCTGTCCGCAGACGAGCTAAGTGAGATGCGCAGCGTTGTGGGTCAGCGGCCCGTTTCCCTGGCATTGCTCGTCAGAGCTACCAAGCTTTTCAACGAGGCCGCGAATGGGCTGAGAACCGCCGTGCGACCTCAACTGCCTTTGGAGCTGGCTTTGGTGGAAGCCACGTTGCCCTTTGAGGATGGGTCTGGCCCATCTCCTTTGCCTCAGGCGCTGAGGGGTGAGCCAGCGGCTGATCGCCATGTCGTGCAGCCAGACGTGGTAACACAGGATCTGACGAATGAGAACGCCAGCTCCCAAGGGGCCGAAGAGCGGGCCTCGGCGGTTGTCGATGGATCTAAAAAAGACGCACTCCCCATTGATGACGTGGGTCAGGTGGCGGAGGAGATGGCGCCCTTTGTCACGGATGAGGCTACGGACGCACTCGAGGCCGAGTTGCCCGTGATGGATGAGCCCATTGCGATGGAGGCGAAGCCAGAGATGGTTGGTGCTTCTGCAGAAGGTACGCCTTCCGCGAGGCTCGATCTGGAGTGGGTGAAGGGGAGCTGGCGCCAAGTGTTGATGCGCATCAAGCCTCTTAGCCCACAGCTACAAGCACTTCTGAATTCCGCCGAACCGATCCAGGTGAGTGGCGACGTAATCACGTTGGGTTGCCGTTTCGGATTTCACCGGGACAAGTTGTCGGAGAGCAAGAATCGTGATCTGGTGGAGCAGGTGCTCTCCCAGGTTCTGGGCGTTCCCTGTCGGGTAACCTGCGCAATCCATGCAGGGGCACCCGAAGCGGCGGAGAAGAGCGGGCAGCCACAACGTCGCCCCGGTGACCTCTTTAGTTCCAGTGATACACATGGCGACGAGCGTCAGGAGTTACTGAACCATCCGGTTGTTAAGGAACTAGAACGGCGTGGCGGGCGTGTCTCAAAGGTTAGCCTAAACGAGGAAGATCAGGAGGATCGTCGTGGGTAGTAAGGGCAAGAGCAGGTTCAAGGTTCCCAAAGGACCTCCTAATGCGATGCAACAACGTATCGAGCAGTTGCAGAACCAGATGGCCGAAGCACAAGCTTCCCTGTCCGAAGCGACGGTAACGGCGACGGCTGGCGGGGGGGCGGTGACTGTGGAGATGACGGGCAACCAGGAATTGCGTTCCATCAAAATCAAACCCGAGGTGGTGGATCCGGAGGATGTCGAGATTCTGCAGGATCTGCTGATTGCGGTCTTTAACGAGGCTCTGAACAAATCGAGACAGCTAGCAGAAGACAAGCTCGGCCCACTGACCGGAGGGCTAGATATCCCGGGGTTGTTCTAGTGAGTACAACGCCTAGGGCTGTCAGCCGTTTGGTGGATGCTCTTAGCCGCCTGCCAGGGATAGGGCCCAAGACGGCCTCACGACTGGCTTACTTTCTGTTGCGTGCAGGTCAGGAAGAGGCTTTGGCTCTGGCGAGAGCTCTCACCGATCTTCACGAGCACACCACTTTTTGCTCGATATGCTGTAACATCAGCGAGGCGGATCCGTGCTCGGTATGTGTCGATCCGGCGCGAGACAAGCAGACCATTTGTGTGGTGGAAGAACCTCTCGACGTCGTGGCCGTGGAGAACACGGGGCGATACAAAGGCCTGTATCACGTCTTGCACGGCCATATATCGCCGATGGAGCGTATCGGGCCGGACGAATTACGCATCCAGGAGCTCGTAAAAAGGGTGGAGGATCGCTCGGTACGAGAGTTGATCATCGCTACGAACCCAACGCTCGAAGGCGATGCGACGGCGATGTACCTAGCGCGCTTGGTGGGCCCCTTGGGTGTGACGGTGACTCGCCTGGCGCTCGGGCTGCCTCGGGGAGGTGATCTCGAGTATGCGGATCGGGTGACGTTGGCCGAGGCCTTTGCCGGAAGGCGACCTGTCTAGCACGAAAGATTTTGACATAACATAGGGTGCTTTCTAGTCGGGATAATCGGCTGTCTATGGGGGTTCCGTCGAAAGTCCTGTCTCGAAGAGCTTGTTTGATGGCGGTGGGGCGGTTTGACAGCCTGTTGGGATGTGGTATAATCACTCCTCGTTGCCGTTCGAAAGGGCTGCCTCAAGGGAGCCTTGCCTGGAAGAACAAGTATCTTGACACCAGCAAGCAGTTTTGACAGCCCGACGAGATGTGATATAATCAAAAGTCCTTCTGGCTCGTAGGGGCCACGTTAAGAAGGAAATAGCCCGTAGCTCGCTTGATAAGTAGGTTTGGTACAAGCGAAAGAGTGATCGAAAACAGGCAAAACGGGCGATTTGACAGGGTAGATAGGGTGTGATAGAATGCACCCTTGCCTGCGGGGAGCAG
>CAYQDH010000100.1:0-7828 GCA_964416075.1 uncultured Anaerolineales bacterium
TCCCTCCATCACCGTGGTGATGCGGTCGGCCTGGGGAAGCATCTCAGCCATGTAATCGTCTAGCGTGGTATGGGCGATCTCATAGCCCTCAGGGGGCTGCTTCATGCGCTCGCTGAGCACGGAATAGACATCGGGGTCCCACTCCTGATGGTCGCCGCCATCGAAGAAGAGAATGGGCTCGACCTCGGTGTGCTCGACCTCCATTTTGAGGAAGGAGGAAAGGTCCTGGTCCACCTGCTCCGGGTCAGCGCGATAGTTGGGGTCAAAGGCGTGTCGCACAGCGGCGGCGTAGCTGCAATAGCCCACGTGACCAAAGCGATAGCTGGGCATCACGGTGCCGTCGGCGCCGCGCCAGATGACGTGGCGCTTATCGATCTGGTTCAGGCCGCGCCAGATGAACGCGGCCCCGATGCCGAACCCGGCCAGGATTTGAGGCATCTGGCTGTTATGGCCAAAGATGTCGCAGACAAAGCCCGCATTGGAGGGCTGCGCGCCCATGTTGCGCACCAGCTCGCGCCCATGGCGTAGGTTGCGAACGATCGATTCGCCGGAGACGAGGAACTCGTCGGGGAGCACGTACCAGGGGCCGACGACGAAGCGGCGCGAGCGCACCAGGTCCTCCACCTGCTCTCGGCGCTCCGGACGCACCTCCAGGTAATCCTCCAGGATGATGGCCTGGCCGTCGGTCTGGAAGGGGCCCTGCATGCGACCATCGGTCATGGCGTCGATGACGCGATCGATCAGTTGCACGAGGCGATAGCGATAGTCCTGAAAGGGCTGGTACCATTCGCGGTCCCAGTGGGTGCTGTATACGTAATGGATACGTCTTGGGGTCATGGCTCTACTCTCCATCGATGGAAAAGATGAAGCATGGGCGGGGCACCCACGCATAGGGAAAGCATAGAGGAATCGCCAGGCATTGTCAACCGGAGGGAGCGTAAAACACCAAGGCACAAAGGGCACTAAGAATTCTGGTTTTTTCTTTTTTTACTTGGCCTTTGTCTTGGTGCTGAAATCTCGTATCTCTGGTGCAGGTATCCTCCCAGCGAGCTAGAGCCCGATTGGCTGTACGAGGAGTTCTTGTACTTCGGCGTCGGGCGGCAGGGAAGCCAGGTGCACGATGGTACGCGCCAGGGTTCGCGGGTCGAGGGCCTTGGGATTGGCCGTGCCAGGCCCAAAGATATCGGTGGCGATGGGACCGGGGCAGAAGGTGGTGACGCGCACCCCCTGGCGGCGCAGCTCCAGGCTGGCCGAGCGCCCGAGGCCCAGAAGGGCATGCTTGCTAGCCGCGTAAGGACCCATGCGCGCGATCCCCTTAATGGCGGCATCGGAAGCTATGTTGATGATCACGCCTCCGCCTTGCTGCACCATCGTACGGGCCGATTCGCGCAGCACCACAAAGGCGGCGACCAAGTTCGTCTCCAGCACCTCGCGCAGCTCAGCGGTGGAGGTCTCCAGCAACGGGCGCGAGCGGGCGATGCCGGCGTTGTTGACCAGGATGTCCAACCTGTCCAGACCAGCGATGAAGGAGGTCACAGCGGATTCGTCGCGCACATCAAGTGATAAGGTGTGGCACACGCCGCCCAAACTGTTCCATGCCTCCTGAGCCTCAGCGAGCACCACAGGGTCGCGCGCCACGGCCCAAACTTGCGCCCCGGCGCGCAGAAACTCTTCTACGACGGCCCTGCCCAGACCGCGGCTCGCGCCAGTGACCAAGACGGTCTTGCCATCCAGGGTTGCGCTCATCTCGCCCTCCTCATAATTGCTCGGGGATCTCGGGCCAGTTGTGCTCGGGCTGGTAGCCCAATTCGTCACGCGCAGACGCCCAATCAAAGAGGCTATCGGAGCGGCCGGCGACGATGTTATAGCGGCCGTAAGGGATGGCTGATTGCAGGGCGCACTCGACAGCCTGGGCCACATCGCGCGGATCGACGTAGACGAACCATGGACCCGAGGGATTGGTTGGCGGTCGAGGGCCCTGGTTGAGGCCGTCACCCGCGATAACACCAGGGCGCAGATGAATGACGCTCAGCCCGTGAGCCTGGTGATAGGCCATACCAATCTCCTCCCCCAGATGCTTGGAGAGACAGTAAAAGAGATCACCCTGGCGAAAGGTGCTGGGGTCCCCCACCCGGTAGGGGCGGTCAGCGGCCTGGGGCCAGCCGATAGCCACGATGCTGGAGATGTTGATCAGGCGCGCGACGCGCTGGTCCACGCAAGCCTGGGCCACGTTCCAGGCGCCCTTGACCATCACGTCGGCAAAGAGAGTCTGTGGCTTGTCGAACCGCTCGCGCACCAAGGCGATCGTGTGCACCACTGCATCTTGCCCGGCGCAGGCACGTTGCACATCGTCGTAGCAGGTGACGTCGCCCAGCACCAGTGATAGTCCATGAGCGACGTCGTGTTGCGGCGCTACACGGTCGAACAGGGTGAGGGCATGGTGTGGGCGCAGGCGCTCGATGATAGAGCGAGCCAGATAACCCGCTGCGCCGGTGACGAGTATGTTGGACATAGTAGCCTCCTGTATCCAGATTACCATAGGTAGCCGATCGCGTACAGCGCGGCAGAGGGGCGCTACGGCGAGCGCCCGTACAGAGAGGCGACTTGGCAGTGCACGATCTGGGCATGGAGCCCCGCTCTCCAGGATGCCTAGGGCAGGGGTGTATCGAGCTCCTCGGGCGGGTTGGCGGCTCGTGCATCGAGCCGGGCGATGACTCGCTTGAGCTTGGTTAGGGTCCCTACCGTGACCGGGTTGGACGGCACAAAGCAGCAGCTTTCGGCCTCACGCGTGGAGATGTCAAAGGTGCCGATACGCCGGGCGATGGCCATGACCTCGCTCTTGTCCAGGCCAACCAGCGGCCGAAGGATCGGTTTGGTAGCGCCCCAGGAGATAATCTCCAGGTTACGCAGCGACTGGCTGGCCACTTGGCCCAGGGAATCGCCCATGATGATGGCATGGGCATCCAGTTCGTCAGCCAGGGCGCAGGCTCGGAGCAGCATGGCGCGCTTACAAAAGATACAGTTCCAGCGCGCCTCGTGGATCTCGCGCAACGCCTCGACGGTAGGACCGACCACCTCATGGTGATCGAGGACGGTGGGGCGCAGGGTCCAGCCATAGCTGTACTGGCCCAAGAGGGCTATGTTGTCCAACGCCTTGGCGGTCTCCACTTCATTCTGGCTGAAATGCAGGGGGATGACCTGGCAGCCCCGCTTCATCATCATCCAGGCCGCCACCGGCGAATCGATGCCGCCGGAGATGAGGGCGATGACACGACCCTCCATGCCCAGGGGCAGGCCACCCGGGGCGGGGATGACCCGCCCAAAGACGAGGGCCCCCTCGACGGTGACCTCGACGCCGATGGTGATGGCGGCCTCGTTCGAGAGATCGACCGGCGCCCGGAGCCCCTCGGCAATGGCATCTCCGGCGATGCGGTTTATATCCAGCGAGGTAAAGGGAAAGGCCTTGTCGACGCGGCGGGCGCGCACGCGAAAGGAAACGCCCGGACCCACGCCGGCAGCCTCAGCCTGTAGCACACACTCGGCGCTGATGGCTTGCATATCGTGGGGCGCCTGCACGGCGGGGCTCAGGGAGACGATGCCAAACACCCGGCTCAATGGGCCGAGCGCCTGCTCCATTTGTTCCGTGCGCACATAGATGCGCTGGCCGACAGAGACCACCTGGCCCTCCAGGCCGTTGTCTGCCAAGCAAGCCCGTAGGTTGTGGCGCAAGAGCCGGATCAGAGCGGAGCGATTGCGTCCCTTGAGGGCCACTTCGCCAAAGCGTAACAGAATCAGTCCCATTGCTGCATCACCTGATGTAGAGCCCGTGACGACGGGTCTTGTTGCTGAGACGAAAAGGGGGCCGCAGAAGCCGGCCCCCTGACAATAGATAATAGGTCACACAGCTTACGCTGTAGCGCGCTTGCCGCTGAGGCGGCGGAAGAACCGCCCGATCTCTCCCTTTTCCCACACCACGAGCAAGGGTACGGCAAAAAAGAGCGAAGAGTAGGTGCCTATGAGCATTCCTACCAGCATAGCGATAATGAACTGCCGGATGGTAACGCCGCCGAAAAAGATGATGGCCACCATGACGAACATAGCGTTCAACTGGGTAGCCAGCGAGCGGTGCAGAGTCTCCAGCAAGCTACGGTTCACGGTGGTCTCAAAGGGTTCTGCACGCCGGCGATTGATGTTCTCACGGATGCGGTCAAAGACCACGATCACATCCTGCACCGAAAAGCCGACCACGGTAAGGACGGCCGTAAGAAAGAGGGAATCGACCTCCCAACCGGCAATCAGGCCCATGACGCTGGCAAAACCAATGAGAAAGAGTACATCGTGCAGCATCTTGGCGATGGCACAGACACCGTAGCGAAAGGCGTTGGGCACGCTGCGGAAGGCGATGGCAATAAAGAAGAGCAAGGCAATCGATGCCGCCAAGATGGCCAAGAAGGCGGCGCGAGTCGTTTCCTGCCCGATCACTGGGCCCACGCTCTCAAAGCGCAACTCTGTGAAGGCCCCAAAGCGCTCCTGCAGTGTCCGCCCCAGAGCTTGTTTGGCGGCTACATCGAGCTCCTTGGTGCGAATGACCACTTGTTGCTCATCTCCGACCGTCTGCACAGCCGTGTCGGCCAGCCCGGCCTCGGTAAAGACCTCGCGTACAGCCGCGGGCGTCACAGGCTGCTCAAAGCGCACCTCGAGTAGGGAACCGCCCGTGAAATCGATACTCGTCCGCAGTGGACTCCCTATCGTAGCCGACGAATAGATCATGGCCACGATACCGATCAGCAGCAGGATGCCCGAGAACAGAAAATACCAGCGACGCTTTTGTACAAAAGTGAACATTGATCCTCCTCATCCTCCGCTGACTAGACGCTAAGAAGCCACTTTTTCTCGCGCAGTTCCTCGCCGCCGATGGCAAAGGCCACGCGGATGAACGTGCGAGTGACGGTGATGGCGGTAAAGATGCTCACCAGGACGCCGAGGGCGAGCGTCACGGCAAAGCCCTTGACCACAGTGGCCCCAAAGCTCGAGCCAAAAGCGAACAGGATGGCGCAGGTGATCCAGGTGGAGATGTTAGAGTCCAGGATGGAAGTCCAGGCGCGGCGGAAGCCCGATTCGATGGCCCTCTGCAAGCTACGCCCCGCGCGCAATTCTTCTCGTATGCGCTCAACGATAAGGATGTTGGCATCCACAGCCATGCCTACCGAGACCAAGAACCCGGCGATACCTGGTAGAGTCAAGGTCACCGGAATCAGCTTGAACAGGGCCAGAGTCAACAGCGCATAGATGATCAGGGCGATGTCGGCCAGGAGCCCGAGCAGACGATAATAGATGAGCATGAACAGGAGCACGATGATCAGGCCGATGGTGCCAGCGCGCACGCTCTTGCTCACGGAATCCTGCCCCAAGGACGGGCCAACAGCGCGGGCATCGACCACCTTGAGGGGTATGGGCAGCGAGCCGTAACGCAACTGGAGAACCGTGGACTTGGCTTCGTCCACCGTGAACTGGCCAGTGATCTGCCCTCGCCCATTGGGGATCGCCGATTCGATGCGGGGACAGGAGATGATCTCCTTATCCAACGCGATAGCCAGGTAACGGCCGATATTGTTGGCCGTGAAATCGGCAAAGATCGCGCCCCCCTCGCTATCAAGCTCAAACGCGATCACCGGTGCACCGGTGGAGGGATCAAACTCCACAGCGGCGCTTCGCAAGTTGGCCCCGGTGAGGATGGTTCTGTAAATCGGCTCAGTGGGGGTCACAGCCTGGGTGGAAGTTACACCCTGGGTAGCAGTCAGCCCCTCACTGAAAGCCAGCGTCGGTACGGCGAGGGGAGATACCGATGATTCTCCCTCCGACGAGGTGGCGATGTCGGTTTTGATCGGCGTGCCGGGCGGCAAATATTGGCCGCCGGTATCGACCCATTCCATCAGGCCAGTCTGGCGCAAGGTGGCCACAGCAGCCTCGGGGTCCTCAATGCCCGGCAACTCCACGAGAACACGCCGGCCGCCCACCGCCTGAACCACCGGCTCGGCCACTCCCAGGCCATTGACGCGGCTCTCAACGATGCCGCGAGCGGCATCCATGGCCGAGGACGCAACGGGTTGATCCGCGGGCACGTCGGCCTCGAGCAGAACCTGCATGCCGCCCTGCAAATCGAGGCCCTGGGCGATCTCGATATCCCGGTCCAGGCTCCAATTGCCAATACGGATGTGCAGGCCGGGGTTGGTAGGCCAGGCCACCCATGCGGCAAGAGCCGCGATGATGACGATCATGATAAGCAACCGAATGTCTCGCTGCTGCATGCAGGGCTTCTCCTCTGTCGGGCTTACGCTATACCATTCCCGGGGCGTTCAAAACAATCCGGCCACGCCCCCACGGATGATACCTCGGGATTGGCTGCCTGAACATCGCGTGGCTGGGCCGTCGCGAGGGGCGGGAGCGGAATCCAAGGCAGTATTATAGGCCAAGGCCGAAGCACTGTCAATCGCGAGCGGAAACGATACATGCGCGCTATGAGGAACAACACCACGGAATACACAGAATACCAGGAAAGGATAAAACAAAAAATACTGAACTATTGAGAAAACTATATAGATCATGAAAGACAAACGGAAATGGGAAAAACAGAGTGAGTGCCCAATCACCGTTGTAAGTTGATGCCTCGGGCTGAGAGCGCATCTACTGCGCACTCCAGTACCTGTGAAGGAGCTAGGGTATCCGTGGCGATGTACAGGTCGCAGTGGGCTCGGGCGTGGGCCAGGCGACGATTCTGCTCTTGCATGTAGGCCTGATCATAGTCGATGAGCCGGCGCTGCCGGACGGTTTCCAGGGACGCATCGAGGTAGATGAGGAATTGGGGCCGCGAGAGGCGCTGCCACATATCGGGCACATGCGAATGCTCCTGGGCGCAGGTGCGCGCGTCGTAACCCAGGGGCACCAGCGCGGCAACCAGCACGCTCTTGCCGGAAGCGCATCCTCCCACCACGACCACACGGCCCTCAAGAGGGGGTGGCGCCGGGCGTCTCAGCACTGTGGACTCTATCATCCTGCGCTCCTAGGTTGCTGGGTGAGGCCAGCTCCGCAACCAACACCTCAGGCAGGGGAAAGCTGGCGGAGAGCCGGCGGGCGCCATCGGGCACATCGTCCGGGAGCAGCGCGCACACCACGACACTGATATCATCCCTGGGATGATGGCACTCTGCCTCCAATGCCTTTCCGAGGAGCAGGTCGGCCAGGGCCTGCACGGGTTTCCGCTCGCGGGCTCCCTGCTCCACGACCTGGACCGGATCGAACGCCGTCGCATCTTGCGAAGCCAAGCGAAGGCCGTCGGTGTAGACAGTTACGTAAAGACCGGCGGATAGCGGTAGCTCGACGATGATCGGCTTGGTGTTTGGGTAGATGCCGATAGCCTGGCTTTCGGGGTCGTAGACCTCGATATGCTCGTTGCGATAGACCAGGGCCGGACATTGGCTGTTTCGAGAGATGACCACGCTCTTGGTGACCAGATCGAAAGAAATGATCTGCAACTCGGCGGATACCTTGCCCGCTCGATGGGTGCACAGATAGTCGTGTGCAGCGCGCGCCGCCGCGCCGTCGCGCACACCTTCACCCAACAGGGAGATGGTCTTGCGGACCACGATGTTGCTGATCACCTTGGCCGATCTTCCGCTACGCTGGCCGTCCACCAGCACTACCGATAGCCCTCCATGAGGGCGCTCGACGAGCTCCACGGTATCGCCGCTCTCAGGCGAAGCATATTTGGGCACCTTGGCCGAACCTATTTGGATATGCAAGAGGCACCTTATCCCCACCGAGAATCGAG
>CAYQDH010000100.1:7838-13946 GCA_964416075.1 uncultured Anaerolineales bacterium
TTTTTAGCCTGGGCTAATTTATGGTCATCAATATCCACTGCTATAACGGTTGAACCTTTTCGTACAGAAGCCACCAAGGCTCCCATCCCTATTGTGCCACAACCTCACGCGCGTATCGATGTAGCAACGGCACCGTCTCCAATAATAGCCTACTACTCGGGCGGCGAGTGTCGCGTTGGTTGCCTTAACGGAACAACCGTGGTATAGTCGCGCCGTTCGCAAGTGATGTGGAGCAACAAGCGACCAGGGTTCGAGCCCATGAGCGACGCAGAGTCAATCTACACCTTTGCCTTCGGTCTGGTCATCTTTCTCATCTTCTGGTTCCTCCTGAACCGCGCCCGTACCATGCGTGCCAAAGGGCGGGACCTCATGGCCTCCGGGCAAAAGGACCTGGCATCCGGCAGGAAAAAGATCCAGGATGGCAGAAAGTCGGTATTCACGGGCACCTTGTTGCTCATCGCCATCAGTCCCCTGGTGATCGCGATTATCGTGGCTCTTGTGCGCGCGTGCGCCGTCGCTTCAGACTAACGAAAAGGTGGTTACCATGAGAGGTCGGTTCGTTACCTTGGTCTTGCTGCTGATCCTCCTCAGTGGCGTGGGGCTGGTCCGCGCCGATCCCAGTAGTCCATCAATGCCCCAATTGGCCGCCGATAGCGGAGAGCTGGAGAACGGGGACTTTGAGGGATCGTTTAGCGCCCGCCATGATCCCTATTCGGGCACGTGGGCGGGCGAATTGGAGGTGGCCGACGGCTGGGAGCTCTGGTACGACAATGACCAGGCCTGTCCTCCCTACGACCCGGGCTGCAACCCCCTATCCTACAACCGGCGCCCCGAGTACAAGCCAGAGCCAGCGACCGGGCGGGTCCGTGGTGGGCAGAGGTCGCAAAAGTTCTTTACCACCTACGGCACGCATACGGCAGGGCTGTACCAAGAGGTCCAAGTACCGGCCCGCTCTTGGGTGCGCTTTTCCATCTGGGTGTGGGCCTGGTCCAGCCAGAAAGATATCGCGGATCACTCGTTCCAGGCCGGCGACTATGCCGTGACGGTGGGTATCGATCCCACGGGCGGCACAGATTGGCGCTCGGAGGATATACTGTGGCGTAATGCGATCACGCGCCACGACCAGTGGGTGTACCTGGAGCTCGATGCTTATACCGAGTCAGGCGATATCAGCGTGTGGACGAAAGGCAGCCAGATCTGGCCTGTCAAGCACAATGACAGCTACTGGGACGATGCTCAGCTTGTGGTGTTGCCCGCTCCACCGCCGCCGACTCCGACGGAGACGCCGACCAGAACGCCCGAGCCTACACCCGATCCCACACCAGACGGCTATGAACCGCCGCTCTGTTCTCTCTCGTGGTATCCGCTGTGGCAGGATACCTTCGAGGGGGCATCGCTTTCCGGCTGGGGCGTCGACCCGGCCAAGGGGACAGTGGCTGCTACGGATGGCGCCCTCGCATTGGCCAACGGCAACCAGGTGTGGGAAGCATTCCCCCTGGCCTGGCTAGAGCGCAAGATGCCTCCGACCAACGACCTGCGCCTGTCATTCCGTTTTGCTTTTAGCGAACATACCGCCTACGGCAGCACCATTGGCATCGGCTCGGAACCGTATCACGGAGAGCGCTCGCTGGCGGGCTCCTCGATCAAGGGCCTCGACGCCAACCCATACGGTAATGAACGGGGGCCCGTCGGCCCCTCGAGCCTGGACGACCTCGACCCAACGCTGCGTGACTGGGCCTCGGCTCTGGCCAGCACTCTGAACACGCGCGGCATCGACGATATCCTGAACATCAGCCACCGCTCGACGGCGCCGGGCGAGGGCGAGTTCCGTATCGACCTACTGGGGAATACCATATGGACGGGCACTCCAGGCGATAGCAGCTGGCACACCGTGCAACTCGAACTGCGGGAGCACACCTACATCCTACAGGTAGATGGTGTGGAGGCGGGCCGAGGGGTCTCCTACTGGCGACCGCAAAGCCTCTTTGTGGGCAATCCGGTGATCACGTGGATCAAGGGATTCTGGACTGAAGTGGCGCTGGACGATGTGATGCTGGAGCAATGTTGCGTCCGCACCACCTTGCCGCTTCTATTGCGCGGCTATGCCCCCCCAGAACCCGAGTACACGGCGACGGCGACACCAGAGGCAACCTCGACGCCATCAGTAACGCTTGAGCCATCCCACACGCTCACGCCAACCGCGACCGCCACGGTGGACGAAATCGAGGAGCCGACGTCGACACCCACCGTCACGACACCTTGAGGTGGCTGCTAGCGAGAGCCCCGGAGGGGTGTCTCAACATAGCTGGTGGGCCGTGTAGCGAGGAAACGGAGATCGAGAGGGGCCGCGATGCGGCCCCCCTTACTTGAGCGCTCGCACGTAAGAGAGTGCCTGATCTTTGCTGCTCACCAGCCCCTGGACCTGTGCTTCACGCACACGCTCCAGCCACTCGCCGAGCTCGGGCCCGGGCTTGAAGCCGAGCGTGGCCATCAGGTCGTAGCCAGTAACAAGGGGGGGCGGATCCACCCAAGTTGTCCGCTGCTCGAACCAAGCTCGCAGCAGGTAACGGGCATGAGCGCCGGTGGACGCCAGCCGGGGGCTCGCGGTACTAGCAGCGCGCTGGACCATGGCCAAGATCACGCCATCAACTCCCGCCTCGCCTGTACGCCGATAGTAACGATATGCCTCGAGGGCCCCGAGTTGCAGATCATGGGCCCAACCGCCCACAAGAGACGCGCCCTCCAGCGCCCCGGCCAGGTAATGCTCCTCGTGCGCGCTCAGGCGCAGGCAGCCCATAATCTCGCCTGCCAGGAGGACAGGTGGTGGTGCGGGCCGCCGGGCCGATACCATCGGCGCCGCCATATCTGGCGGCGCCAAATATGGCGCGGCATAGCCTAACCAGGCAGCCAACTTGAGCAGCCACCAACGCGGATGACCGGAGGACAACTCGACGCTCAAGTGGGCGCGCAGGGGATCAGCAAAATCGAGGAGAATCAGCGCCAGATCGCTGCTAGTATCGGAGGATGAGACGCTGCGCTCCATCGGCGCATGTACTGGCGCCGCCGAGCATGACGCCGAGTCCACGACAAGCGGCAGGTGTTCCTCCAACACGGCCACTGCGCGCACACCGGGCGCCAGGGCAGCGGCTGTGATCCACGGAGGCAAAACGATCTGGAAAGCCCCCAGCGCTTGGCCATAGCTCAAGGCGGGGGCTGCCGCATCGCAGGAGAGAAGGGACAGGATCTCGTCGCGTACGCGCTCCCCGGATGCGCGAACCAACTCGGGCAAGCACTCGCGCATGAGGAATTCGGTGCCCGGCGTGATCGCAAAACCGAGCGAAGCTTGTAGCCGGATACCGCGCAAGATGCGCAGAGGATCGTCCTGGTAAGCGAGGGGACTCACGACACGCAGCACGCTAGCCGCCAGGTCTCGCTCACCACCTGTGGGGTCGATCAGCGCGCCCCAGGCAGGCACCATGGACACGGCCATGGCGTTGACCGTATAATCTCGCCCCCAGAGATCGGCCTCGATCGAGGGTCCCCGCAACAAAGCCACATCGACATGCTGCGGGCCACTCTCAGTGGAAACGACCGCGCGGCCCACCCCCCTAGGCTCATCCAGGGGCACATAGGCGCCATGCAGGTGGTCGGCCAGACGGCGGGCCAGGGCGATGGCCCCATCCGCGACCGCCAGATCGATGTCGCAGCTCTCGCGTAGCAGCAGGGCGTCGCGAACGGTGCCGCCCACCAGGTAGGCCACAATGCCCTGCTCCACCAGGAACTCGAGCAGGCGACGTCGGAACGGCACACGTTCAAGCCAGTCATCGAGAACGCGACTCAGCATGGTGTCACCCATCGGATGAATCCCCTATGGCGGAGGCTGGAGCAAGATTCGCGAGCGTGGCGGCTCACAAAGAGAGATGGGCACAGTGGGCCATAGGCTCAGGCATTATCGGGTTCAACGGGTGTAGCCACCGCATCGAAACCCGCGGCCAAGGCCTTCAGGTTGAGATCCGCCGTACCTCGCGGGGCGCGAGCGGCGACCGCCGCCTCGATCGCATCACGCGATACGACGCCCGTCAACCCCACCAGGATGCCGAGGCCAACGACGTTGGCGGTGATGGCCCGCCCGGTAGCCTGCTCCGCCAGTCTGGTTATGGGCAAGCTCACGGCCCGATTGGTAGGCACGCGCTGCACATGGACCGAGTCCACGATCAGCAGCCCATCGCGCTTGAGATCCAAAAAGTACTTGTCGCAAGCCTCCTGGCTCATGGCCAGCAGCACATCGGCGGCGACCACCTTGGGATAGTCGATCTCCTGGGCGTCAATCACCACCTCGGAGCCGCTGGCCCCGCCGCGAGCCTCTGGGCCGTAAGACTGGGTCTGGCAGGCAAATTTGTGATCGTAAACCACCGCCGCCTCGGCCAGGATGAGCCCAGCCAGGATGAGGCCCTGGCCCCCCTCGCCAGCCAGACGAATCTCGACGCGATGACTCTCTCGCTCCAACATAGTTCTTCCCCTGGTATCCTAGTATTGCTCATCGTACTAAAACTGCGATTTATCGTTATGTCACTTTATAGCCCGAGGATCCTATCCGTGTTCATCCTTGTTCCTTCCCCCTTACCCTGTGCGCGCGCGATGACACGGTCATATTCGGTGACGTACTCGGGCAAGTTTCGGTCCACCAGCACGCCACGAATGATCTTGCTCTGGCGCTCCTCTTCGCTCATGTTACGGGCCGCCTCGATGTTCACGCTCTGGTCCTTGAGTTGGCGCATCATATCGACTGGGGACGGGATCTTGTTCAGGCGTCCGAAGGTAGTGTGGCAATAGCTAACAGCCTCGATCATGGCAAAGCCCTTTTTCTGCATACCCAACTCAATGAACCGATCGAGCTCGCGAGCATGATACACCGTGCTGCGGGCCACAAACGACGCGCCCGAGGCGATGGCGACATCGCAGGGCGATACAGCACGCTCGATATGGCCATAGGGATCGGTGGCCGTGAGCACGCCATCGGGCGTGGATGGCGAATACTGCCCCCCGGTCATACCATAGATGCTGTTATTGATCACAATCGCCGTGAGGTCTATATTGCGGCGCGCCGTATGCATAAAGTGGTTGCCGCCGATCGCCAGTGCGTCGCCGTCACCCATGACCACCAGCACGTGTAGATTCGGCCGAGCGAGCTTGAGGCCGGTGGCAAAGGCCAGGGCGCGGCCATGCGTGGTATGCATGGTGTTGAAATCCACATACACCGACATGCGGCCACTACAACCGATGCCGGAGACCATGGCCACATCGTCTCGATTCAGCCCCAGGCGGTCCACTGCGCGTATGATGGCCGCCAGTACGATGCCGATGCCGCACCCCGCACACCATACGCCGGGGAACTTTTTCTTGTGCCTGAGGTACTGGTAGATCTCGTGTTCTTCCCGGACCATAGATCAGCCCTCCTCGATGGCCTCGAGAATCTGGTGCGGCGGGATCATTTCGCCATCCACCCGGTTGACCCGCGTGACCTTGGAACGCCCCACGATGCGCTCGATCTCGATCGCCAGTTGACCGAGGTTCATCTCGGGCACAATGACGCGGTTGGCTCTGCCAGCCAGGCGCTCGATCAAAGACTCGTGGAAAGGCCAGATCGTCTTGAGAACGACCAGCCCCACCTTGTGGCGCTTGGCCCGCGCCAACCGCACGGCATAGGCAGCGGAGCGCGCTGTAGAGCCATAGGCGATAACCACGGTGCGCGCGCGCAGGGTACCATCCTCGCGATACATCACGATCTGGTCGATGTTGCGCTGAATTTTACGAAAGATGCGCCGCCACCAGGGCTCGATTTCATCTTGACGCTCGGTGGGAAAGCCTGCTCGGTCGTGTAGCAAGCCAGTGATGTGATACCGGAAACCCTCGCCAAAGCTGACCAGGGGCGGCACATCGCTCGGCGGCTCATCATAAGGAAAGTACCATTCGGGAGGCACATCCGTGCTGATGCGCTCGACCACCTCGATAGCGCCGCGCTCAGGCACGACGAAAGATTCGCGCATGTGTCCCACGATCTCGTCCATCAACAAGATAACGGGGGTGCGATACTTTTCCGAAAAGTTG
>CAYQDH010000101.1:0-8124 GCA_964416075.1 uncultured Anaerolineales bacterium
TGATCATGATCTCGCCGAAGACAATCATCTTGCCCCACACCCTGATGCCGTGCGTTGTGAGTAAGTTCTCGATCTGCAACCCACTGTAAGGACAATCTCGGTCGATGAGAAAGGTATGTGAGGGACCGTTTGCCCAGTCCTGTGGATAGGCCAACAGCGCCTGCGGAAGGGGTAATGAGCCTAGCGTATCGGACATCGTGCTCCGCATTGTCCTTTTCCGAGACATATCGCCTCCGAGCGGATACAGAACATTTGTTCTAATCATAGCACATTGTCAGCAGACCAGCAAAACCCGGCCTTGCGGGGGTAAACGCTATGCTATTCCCAAGCGACAACTTTGCTAGCGGCTTTGTCTGCGCCTTGCTGTTAATCACGTGGCTGGGGCTGATGCGCTGGGCGCGAGCCAAGATCGCGCCGTTCTGGAAGCCGGACAACCCGCATCTGCAGCCCAAACCACCCCCTTTCACAGTCCTCACAGGCTGTTTCACGGGGTATTTTTTTCTGATCGTTTTTGTCGTGGTGGGTGTTTCGCTGGTTGTGTGGTTGTTCAGACATTGGATGTGACTTGCGGCTATGACATTGGTATCGGACTTGCGGGGCGATAGCCGCCTCGTTACATCGTGACCTGCGTAGAAGGAGCTTTATGCGTAAAACCAAGATCGTGGCCACCCTGGGCCCGGCGACGGATACGCCGGAACGGATCGCACAACTGATCGCCGCAGGGATGGATGTGGCGCGGCTGAACTTTTCTCATGGCACGCACGACGAGCATGCCACACGAATCGCAGCGGTGCGCGCCGAGGCCGTTAGAGCGGGGCACGCCGTGGCGATCCTGCAAGATCTGCAGGGGCCCAAGATTCGCACCGGCGCCCTGAAAGGGGGGCGCAGTGTGCAACTAGTGTCCGGGCGCCCCTTTACAATCACGGTGCAAGAGATCACTGGCGATGAGCAGCGCGTTTCCACCACCTATACCGCGCTGCCCCGGGACGTGAATGCCGGGGATCGCATCCTGCTCTCCGATGGCATGATCTCTCTCCGTGTCCTCAAAACCTCCGACATCGAGATAACCTGCGAGGTGATGGATGGCGGCGTGCTGCGAGAGCACCAGGGGATCAACCTCCCCGGCGTGGCCATCAGCGCGCCCACCCTTGGCCCCAAGGACCTGCGAGATCTGGCGTTTGGGCTGCAACAGGGCGTGGATTACGTGGGCCTATCCTTTGTGCGTCGCGCCAGCGATGTACAGGAGGCCAAGGAGGTGATCGCCCGCGCAGGCAAGGAGACTCCGGTGATCGTCAAGATCGAAAAGCCGGAGGCGGTCGATGTCCTGGGCGACATACTGCGCCTGGCTGATGGCGTGATGGTGGCGCGCGGAGACCTGGGGGTGGAGATGCCTCCCGAGCAGGTGCCCTCGGCCCAAAATCATCGCCGAAGCCAACCGCGCCGCCATCCCCGTCATCACGGCCACGCAGATGCTGCAATCGATGATCGACGAGCCGCGCCCTACCCGCGCCGAGGTCAGCGATGTGGCCAACGCCATCCTCGATGGCAGCGACGCCGTCATGCTCAGCGGGGAGACGGCCATCGGGCGCTATCCCGTGGAGGCGGTGCGTATGATGGCGCGCATCGCCGAAGCGACGGAGCGCAGCGGGCACCATGCCACGCGCTCAAGCCCTGCCTGGTCCTTCTCGGAGATCGAGTCGTTGCCGGAGGCGGTGGGTGGCGCGGTCTGCGCCATCTCCCAGGCCCTGCCGGTGGTGGCGATCTGGATATTTACCCTGTCGGGGAGCACGGCGCGCCTGGTGGCCCACCAACGGCCCACAGTGCCCATCCTGGCCTTTACGCCCAACGAGGCCACCTATAACCGCCTGAGCCTCCATTGGGGCGTGACGCCGATCAAGTCCTCCTATGTACACAGTGAGCGAGAGTACTATCAACAGATCTATTCCCTGGCCCACGAGCGGAACCTGGCCCAGATGGGCGACCTGGTGGTGCTTACGGGCGGCCATCCCATCGGTCGGGGCGGCCCCACGAATTTCATCAAGATCATGCGCCTAAGCCCCGACGAGCCATTCATCGAGGACCTACCACGGTAGATCGCAAAGGAGGCGCCATGAGCACGTTCATAGGAAAGCGCTTTGTCTCGCCGGGCGAGGGAGAGACTCTGGTCATCCCATCCAGGCGTAGTGCGTCGCTGGTTTTCTTTGTCCTCGTCTTTGTGATCAGTTGGGCCTTTTGGATCCCCACGGCCCTGGCGGCCCAGGGGAGTATCCGCTTTCCCGTTCCAGCCACTGTGGCCGGGCTCGTAGGCGCCTACAGCCCAAGCCTGATAGGCATCTTGCTGACGGCTATCTACCAAGGCCGCAAAGGTCTAGGGGCGCTCTTTCGGCGATTGGGCCTAGTGCGCGTGGGAATCGGCTGGTACCTGTTCGTGTTGCTCTGGCCGGCTATCCACTCTCTCGTAGTAACGGGACTAGCCATGTTGTTGGGGTACGCGGCGCCCGATTTCAACAATCCTCCCGTGCTTCGCGAGTACCCCGCGCCTCCTGAAGCCTTTGGCGCCGGCTTTCTGCCGCTGTTGCCCATGGTGTTCATCACGCAACTCTTGGGTAGCTCCTTGGGCGAGGAGCTCGGGTGGCGTGGCTATGCCCTACCTCGCTTGCAGGCCAGGGGCAGCAGCCTGTGGTCCAGCGTCATCCTGGGGACGCTATGGGGCCTCTGGCATCTACCGCGACTGCTGCCCCTACAGTGGAGCACATTTGCTTGGTTCATGGTATCCATTATCATAACTACTATCCTATACACCTGGGTGTTCAATAACACTCGAGGGAGCTTGTGGCCCGTGCTGCTTTTCCATACCTCTCGGGCCGTGACGACGTTGTTTGTGTCTGCAACTGACGTGCCCTGGCTAAGCTTCCTTGTGGAAGCGGGCCTGGTGGCTGTGGTGGTCCTGGTCTATGGTCACGCCCGCCTGTCGCGCCGCACCGTTCTGAAAACGGAGGGAGCGTGAGGCCGGCGATCGTCACGTTGTTCTGGCCACGCTTTATCGTCGTGCTGCTGTTTCTTCTGGCAGGGTTGGCCCTGTTCCTGCTCTTGCTGAACCGTTGGCTCATGCTCGCTCGTGACGGGAGGCCCAAGAGTGTCTATACCGCCCTGGCCTTTGCCGTCACGGTGGGCGCTGCAGGGATCGCCGGCTTTTTCGCGGGGCTCTCCCCATGGATGATCGTCCCTATGCTAACCCTCTGCGCCATCGCAGCCGGCGAAGTGCGGCGGGCCGCTATCCGCCGGCGCTACCGCGGCTCGCCGCCCACGGCCGCCGAGAATGTCCATGTTGGCTTGAGTCGGCCGTTGACCACAACGGACTTGTCGGTGCTGCATTACGAGATCTCCCTTCCCGGCTGGAGCGGCCCAGAACTGACGATCGCACACATCAGCGACCTCCATGTCCACGGTAGCCTGCCTCGTTCTTATTATCTGTCGGTGATGGAGCGCGTGAACCGCGCCGAGCCGGACCTGGTGTTCATCACGGGCGACATGGTGACCAATGCCGAGAATAGCGTTATGCTGCCCGAGCTTCTGGGCCGGTTGAGGGGCCGCCTGGGAGTCTATGCCATCCTCGGCAATCACGACTATTGGGCCGATGGCCCTCGAGTTGCCAGCGCCGTGCGAGACTCGGGCGTTACGCTGCTGCACAATGGTTGCCAGCGCCTGGCCATCGACCACCAGCAGCACGTGGTCATCTCTGGTTGCGAGGATCCCTGGAATGCCGTGCGTTGGCATGCGCCCGAGACCCAGTCCAGGGATGTGGTGTTGGTCTTGGCCCACACGGCGGACAACATCTATCGGTTGAGCCGGGCCGGGGTGGCGGCCGTGTTCGCCGGGCACTATCATGCAGGCCAGGTTCGCTTGCCTCTCCTGGGGCCGCTGATCGTGCCTTCGGTCTATGGGCGGCGCTTCGATCGCGGACATTTCGTCGTGGATGGCACGCACCTCTTTGTCTCGTCGGGGGTCGGCTCCGGCCACCCGCCGGTGCGCATCTATTGCCAACCCGATATCCTGATGGTGCGAATTCGTAGGGCCTAGAGTTCTGGGGCGCTCTGGCAGCATGGCCTTTATCGGGCATAACCTGGAGCAGGGCGTGCAACCCGTGTGGTCCTGTTGGCCCATCAACACCTCGTCCGTGCAGATGGCCCAGAAGCCGGGTTTTGTCGCACGGACGGATGTGCCAGTGCTCTATGCGAGGCTCGATCCTCGCACCTGAAGAGCGATCATGTGTGCAATGAGACCCCGGGCCAACCGTGGTTGACCCCCTATGCGGATTGCGCTATGCTACTTCCATGTGCGGACTGTGTGGCTATCGGAGCAGCCCTGAGGAGGTTTCTATGCAGGTACTCGTGCTCTACTATACCAAGACGGGCCACACCCTGGAGGCGGCCAACGCTGTGGCCGAGGGGATTCGGGCTGCTGGCTCGAGTGTGGATATCGTGCCGATCCAGGATTTCCAGGCCACTCTGCTCAACAGCTACGATGCTCTCATCGTCGGCAGCCCCTGCTGGGCTGGCGCCTTTGGGGGGCCGGGTATCGCCCAACCCATCGCCAAGGCCCTGGGCGCCTTGGCCGCCGAATCGCTGGCGGGCAAGCGCTGCGGCGCTATCTCGGTGTACGCTGGGAAGGGTGGGGAGGCCACGGTCAAGAGCTTGGGCGCCTTCGCTCAGGGTCGAGGGTGCCGTGACTTTCGGCCAGGTCCGGTGGCTCAGGCCGGGGTACCCTTGAGCCTGTGGGTGGGGCCCGCCGTCAAGCCTGAGGACCAGGCGCGTTTCCGCGCCTATGGGGCCGAGTTCGCGCGGCCCTAGCGTAAGGCCCCAATCTGACCATCGTGCAACCGAACGAAACATGCTTAACCTTCTTGCGTGGGTTAGGTATGTTGTTGTGCGAAGTTATCCTTCAGTGAGGACAGGTTCCATGCAGAATTCGACGAATCCAGATACGAAATTCCCTTTGCGTACCATCCCTGGCTACTATGCTACACGGCCGGGCATCCAGATCGGCACCTATCTCTCCTCCAATGCCTCGGACGAGGATCTGCAATTCCTGCAGCAACTGGGTGTAGAGTGGGTGATGGTCATCGTGGATGGTGGAGCGGCGACCAACACTGTGGAGAACTATGCTCGCCTGCAAGAGCGCCTGGCCCGCTATGGCATGCAGATTTACCGCATCGCCAACCACAGCGTGCACAACATGGACCAGGTGGTGCTCAACCTGCCCGGCCGCGACGAAAAAATCGAGGAATTCCTGGCCTTTATCCGCAACCTGGGTCGGGCCGGCATCCACTATAACACCCTGGGCTATGTTGCGAACGGCATCTGGAGCACCGGTCACACCACGCTGCGCGGCGGGGTGGTGGGGCGCACCATGGATCTGAACAATGCCGTGGGCTCGTGGAATGGCGTGGTCTACCAAGGGCCGCTGACGCACGGCCGTGAATACACCGAGGACGAGCTATGGGACAACTATACCTACTTTATCAAGCAGGTGGCGCCCGTGGCCGAAGAATCGGGGGTCTATATCGGCATCCATCCCGATGATCCTCCCGGGTATACCTTGGGTGGGATCCCGAGGCGCATGTTTGGGACCTACAGTGGATTCATGCGGGCGCTAGAGATCGCCAACAGCCCTTACATCGGCGTGTGCCTTTGCGTGGGCTGCTGGTTGGAGGGCGGCGATGCCCTGGGCGCCGACGTGATCCAGGCCATCCATACCTTTGGCGGCATGAACAAGCTGTTCAAGGTGCATTTCCGCAACGTGAGCAACCCACTGCCCCAGCCCTGGTCGGAGACCTTTCTCGATGACGGCTATATGGATATGCACCGTGTGATGCAGGCCTTGGGGGAGGTGGGCTATGACGGCTGCGCTATTCCCGACCACATCCCCTCCATGATCGGCGGCCACCGCGCCGGCGAGGCTTATTCCATCGGCTACATGCGCGCCCTCATCCAGGCGGTGAACAACGAGCTCGGGGGCACGAGATAACAGGACACACGCGGCCACCCGCCGGGATGTGCCAGGGATTAGTGCAATACCAAGGGCTCCCTGGGAGCTCCCCGGTTCGGCGCGAGCGTCGCATTATTGGCCCTATGGGGAGGTACAGGCATGATTAGAATCGGAATCGTCGGCTGTGGGCGCATCCTCAATGCGCACCTGCAGGCCTGGAAAATGATCACCGAGGCCGGCTGGGGCGATGTGCACATTACGGCATTGGTGGCGCGCCAAAAGAGCGACGCCTTGATGTTCCTGCGCCGTGGCGAAGGGCCCACGCCGCGCCCGCCGGTGCTGCCCCCCGCCTCCGGCGATCCCCTGGCCGCCCCCCACACCTACTTGAGCGATTTTCAAGACACGGCGGACGTCGAGGTGTTCACCGACTATCGCGAGATGATCGCCCGAGGAACCATCGACGCTGTGAATGACCAGACCACTCTTTCCATGCACCACCAGGTGGGCCTGGCATCCCTGGCCGCTGGCAAGCATCTGTTGACCCAAAAGCCCTTTGCTATCACGGTCAAGGCGGGGCAGCGGATGGTGGACTTGGCCCGCGAGCGAGGCCTGACCCTGGGTGTGCATGAACTGGTGCGCAACTTTAAATCGACCCGTGCGGCGCGCTGGGCCGTGCGCCGTGGGCTGATCGGCCGTCCGCAACTGGCGGTCATCGGCTCGCTAGGCGGGCTGTGGTCGCCCGATCGTGTGGTGGCTGAGACGCCCTGGCGCCACCGAAAGCTGGAGGGCGGCGGGGGAGGTTCCATCGACATCGGCGTGCACCAGATGCACTGGCTGCGCTATGTCATGGGCGAGGTAGCCTGGGTCAGCGCCGTGACACGCACCTTTGAGCTAGAACGCGCTCTGCGCGACGAGGCGGGCCATGTGCTCGAAAAGGTGCCCAACGACGTCGATGACACCTTTCTCGCCGTGGTCGGCTTTGAGAATGACGCCATAGCCCAAATGCTCTGGTCGTTGTCGCTGCACGGCGAGCCATTGACGATCCCCGGCACGCCTGCCGTCTACGGCAGCGAGGGATGCATCAAGGGAAACGAGATCATCCACGACGACGGGACACGTGAATCGCTCTCCGCTCGCTTTGACGCCGAGCTGGACCCTGGCGATAGGGAGCGCTTCTTCCCCCACGGCATCACGGAGGGGTTTGCCCTGCAGCAGCTCGACTGGTTGCGAGCCATCGAGCGCGGAAAAGATCCCGAGACCAGCGGCGAAGAGGGCTTGCGCGACGTTGCGGCAGCCTACGCCATCTTGGAATCCGCGGAGGCGTGCCGCCGGGTGACCCTGGGCGAGGTGCTCTCGGGTGAGGCGAATACCTATCAGGCCGAGATCGACGCACACTACGGGCTGTAACGTCTGCTGACATGAATGAGCACAGCCTAGGTATCACAACCTAGAGATTATCTAGGCGACGGTCTGCACGTGGGGGTAGGCCAGAATCTTGGCGTCCGATGTTAGGAGAGGGCAATCGTACACTCGCGCTGTGGCCACGATTAGCTGGTCCGCTGGATCACGATGGAAGCTGCGGGGCAGTGGTCTGGCCGCTTCCGTGTACCCACCAAATCCAGACATGCGTATCAAGGACAATCATTCCGTGGCTTCCCATTCATCTTCCGCCACACTAGCGAAAGGATCAGCATAGCGAAACGGCTTGCCCCGCAATGAATAACACTGTCCTGGGCTTTTACTCTTCTTGTGGCGGTGCACGATCACTTCAACATGCTCACCAGCCAAAGGGCAAGCCTTTAATGGACAGAGTACCATCTGAAGCGATAGTTGTCTCTAGCCGGTAGACTTGCATGTCGCGACTCTCCTGTCATTGAGCCATCACTAGAACACATATACTATTCTATCGGATGGCCCACGCGGCGTCAAACTTGCATCCTTACTCAGGGAGGATACTATGACCATGCGCTTTACCATCGACATCGCTTACTCTCCGGACGAGATGGCCCTCAGCCGGCGGCGCATGGCCGCGCGGAGCGAGCAGCGTTATATCGACCGCGTTCCGGTGAACTATTGCGTGGTGCCACGCTATTTCGCGCCCATCTTTGGCCTACCCTACCTCGATTTCTTCCGCGA
>CAYQDH010000101.1:8134-13913 GCA_964416075.1 uncultured Anaerolineales bacterium
ATGTGGAGACGCAGTATTATTGGCTGCTGCAGTTCGCCAAATACCACATCGAGCAGATCCCTTCTGATTTTTGTACCGCGCCGGTCATCGCCGTGCACCCCTATTTCGACAACGTCATGCCGCCCAGCGCGCAGGGCGCCGAGGTCGGCTGGACCGAGTGGTCCCCGCCGAGGGCTATCCCGGTGATCCACACCGTGGAGCAGATGGAGCGCTTTCAGGTGGCCAGGCCGGACGCGGGGCTGCGGGGCAAGGCCATCGCCTGGTGGCAGGAGATGCACGACCTCGCCGCTCAGACGCGGGTTACCTTCAACGGGCAGGAAGGTCGAGTGGAGGTGGGCATCCTGGGCGCGGGGTCGCTCAGCCCGCATATGCTGGCCATCGACCTGGTGGGCGAGGATTTCTACTGGTGGCTGATCGAATATCCCGAAGCCTGCCACCGCTTCTTGAACAAGATCATGCAGGGCGAGATCGCGGCGGAGGAACTGGTGCGGCGGGTGGACCCCCGGCCACGCGGGGACTATTACGTCCTGGCGGAGGATTCGGCGCAGATCATGTCCCCCGCCCTTTTCCAACAGTTCTGCGTGCCCTACACCGGGGAGATGTTCGACCGCTTTGGGGCCGGCTGCAAATTCGGCCGGGGCATCCATATGTGCGGCGATAGCACCCACCTGCACCGCGCGCTGGTACACGACCTAAAGATGACCCATTTCGATATCTTTGGCTACCTGGTGCCGCCCAAGGTGGCCGCGGAAAACCTGGGTGATAAGGGCATCCTGCTATGGGGCAATATCGATCCTATGCTCATGCAGCAAGGCAGCCCAGCGGAGGTCAAGGCGGCCGCCGCAGAATGCCTGGCGGCCATGGCTCCCTGCGGCGGCTTTATGCTCGGCGATGGGGCTAATGTGTGCCCGGGCACGCCCCTATCCAGCTTTCAGGCCATCATGGAGGCAGCAGAGGAATACGGGCTGGGACGCAGCGCTCACAACTGACCGCAATCCTCGATCATCACCTTTTTCGACGTCCTGCCGTCCCGGCTGCCGACGGCCTCCATTTTCTCGAGCACATCCATCCCGCCGATGACCTGGCCAAAGACCACGTGCTTGCCATCGAGCCACGGCGTCTTGATGGTGCAGATAAAGAACTGCGATCCATTGGTGTTCGGCCCGGCATTGGCCATGGAGAGCGTGCCCGGCCCGAGGTGCTTGCCCGCCTTGCCGGCAAAGGTCTCATCCGCGAATTTGGCGCCGTAGATCGACTCCCCACCCGTGCCGTTCCCCGCGGTGAAATCCCCACCCTGGCACATGAACTGGGGGATGATGCGGTGGAAAGCGGACGCCTTGAAGTGGAGTGGCTTGCCGCTCTTGCCCACACCCTTTTCCCCGGTGCACAAAGCGCGAAAGTTCTCGGCGGTCTTGGGCGCAGCGTCGGCAAAAAGCTCGAAGGTGATGCGGCCCGCGCTCACCCCTCCGATGCTGATATCAAAGTACACCTTGGGGTTCGCTTCTACGATCGCATGCGTGCTTCCTTTGTACGCTTCCATCGTTACTTCAGTTGTCCTTTCATATGTTGTAAGGAGCCGTGAGCCTTTGCAGAATGCTCACGACCGCTGGTCCTCGAGAAGGGTCTGCATCCTCTCCACCGGGCCCATCGTCCGGGCAGGCATGGCATCGCCGACGTTGTGGTCAATCGCCCCGGATCAGGGCCAAATACTTGTCATCCTGGCTCGGACTTTTCCGCGATGAAGATCATCTCCGGCGACATGTCGCCCAATGGCGAGCGATCGAAATTCCCGTACAGATCCACGACCTTGAACCCGCACCGCGCCAGCAGGTGCTCCACCTCGTAGCGGAAAAAGTAACGCATGGGGAACCCCTGCACGAGCCGCTGGGTCGTCCCATCGCGGTCCGTGAGGTAGAAAATCATCTCTACGTCGTTGTACTGCTCGGTGCGGTGAGTAGCCACTGTGCGGTTCGTGCGGCGCATCTGACCCCCGCCGGGTAAGGCCAACTCGGGCGTATCTGCCACCTCCTCCGGTCGCGGCGTGTTGATGCGCGCAGGGATCACCTGAAAGACATCGAATACCAGTCGCCCTCCCGGCTGGAGGTGTCTATGGATGCAGCGCAGGCAATCCAACTGGTACTGCACGCTGACAAGATGCTGAAATGGGCGAAAGGGGATGGTGGCCAGGGCGTACTGCTGGCCCAGGTCAAAGTCGGTCATACTGGCCTGCACCAGGGTGACCCGCCCTTGCACCTGTGGCGGCTCTGCCTCCAGCTTTTTCCGGCATTTGGCCAGCATATAGGGCGAAAGATCCAGCCCCGTGATGGTGCATCCTTCTTGAGCCGTGGGGATGAGCACCCGCCCGGTGCCGCATCCCAGCTCCAACACCGGCCCATCTGCTGCGCGGCCCTCGTCGAGATAAAACTGCAGGTCGCCGCGTGTGGCGTAGGTAGGCACCAGGTCATACAGCTCGGCCACAAAGGCGTGCTCCTCGTAACCCCCAAATTGGCTCATACACACCTCGGTTTCAGTCGACAGCGATCTGAACGCATAGAAGATGCTATCATGCTTGTGCCACGAGCGCAATCTCGGTCATTGCCAGCCCCGTGGCCGTGGCTCGCAGGGTAATCGTACCAGCCTCCTTGCCCGCCTGTACCAGCACCAGGCAGTAGCCATTAAAGGCTCGCCGCATGGCGCCCTGGTCCGGCTCGTGGCTGGAGGGATCGCCATTTCCCACCCCCAGGATGCGCCCCGGGCCCTCGATGCTAAAGCGCACCTCGTCGTCGGCCGTGGGCACCACCCGTCCCTGGGCATCCAGGATAGCCACCCGCACCACCGATATATCCGTGTTATCCGCGCGGATCGCCGCACGATCCGGATGCAGCCGGACCCTGGCTGCTGGCCCCGTGGTCTCCACGATATGCCCGGCCACCAGTTGTCCCCCCCGCCGCGCCCTTGCTTCCAGCCTGCCGGGCGCATAGGGCACCGACCAGGAGAGGTGTGCGGTACGGCGCACCCCCTTTTCGCCCAGGCTCTCCCCGTTTAGCAAGAGCTCCACGGTCTCGGCGTTGCTATAGACCCACACATCGATCGGCTGTCCCTCCCGCCCCGGCCAATTCCAGTGCGGGAAAACGTGCACCATCGGCGCCTCGGTCCAATTCGCCAGCATATAATAGTAGACGTCCTTGGGATAGCCGCAGGTATCCATGATCCCAAAGTGCGAATTGATACACGGCCATTTGAACGGCGTAGGCTCGCCGCGGTAATCGAAGCCCGTCCACATGAAAACGCCGGTGAGGAAGGGATTCTCGATCACGTCGCCCCAGGCCTTTTCCACGTGGCAGCACCACCATTCCAGCAGTGTGCCATAGGCCGGGCAATAGCCCTTCTCATGCGGCTCGCTGCGAGCCGAGTCCACTTCATAGATGCCCCGTGTGGTGGTGCAACTGGCGCTCTCGCTGCCGAGGATCACTCGCTCGGGATGCTCGGCATGGTCCCGCAGGTCGGCCTGCCCATCGCGCTGGCCATAGTTGTAGCCCACGACATCGAGTTGGTCGCTGTAGCCGCCATCGTTCCAGCCCTTGTGCATGGCCGCTATGGTGGGCCGCGTGGGGTCGACCTGGTGGGTGCGTTGCACCAACGTGTGCACCACCTTTGCGCCCATCTCCGTGCCCTCGAGCGTCTCTTCGTTCTCCATACTCCAGAGGATAATGGAAGGATGGTTGCGGTCGCGGTAGAGCATGCTCTCCAGGTTGGCGATCCCTTCAGGCGAGCTATCCAGCTTGCGATTCTCATCCACGACCATCATGCCCAAGCGGTCGCAGGCATCAAGCAACTCGGGGGTCGGTGGATGGTGTGAGCAGCGGTAGGCGTTGGCTCCCATCGCCTTGAGCAACTCGATCTTGTACTCGTTCAGCCGGTCGGGCAGGGCTACGCCCACGCCAGCGAAATCCTGATGGTTGCAGGTGCCCTTGATCACTAGCGGTTGGCCATTCAGGAAAAATCCCTGGTCCGTCGTGAACTCGAAATAGCGAATGCCCAGTGGCGTCTGGACATCGTCCGCCACGCGGTCGCCATCGAGCACCTCGCTGAGCACCCTATAGAGATAGGGGCGATCTGGCGACCACAATTGGGGGTGCGACACCTGCATCGCCTGGTCAAATTCCAGGCTCGTCGCCGCCGCGATGGACGCTGTGCTGGCAACCTGGCCCACCACGGCGCCCTGAGCATCCAAGATGGTGGATCGCAGGGTGCATGGCTTCTCCTGAGGTCCGTCGTTACGCACCGTGGTACACATCCGCACCGTGGCCGTCGCTTCGCTGATCGTCGGTGTGGTGACATAGGCGCCCCAATGGCCCACGTGCAGTGTGTCGGCCATCGTCAGCCAGACATGGCGATATATGCCGCACCCTTCGTACCACCACCCCTCGAACTCGCTGGCATCCACCCGTACCAGGATGACGTTATCCTTGTCCTCGCCACAACGCGCCACATCGCTGATATCATAGTAAAAGCTGGTATAGCCGCTGGCATGGGTGCCCATCAGGTGGCCATTCACCCACACCGTGCTCTGGCGCATGATGCCGTCAAATTCCAGCCAGATTCGCTTCCCACGCGCCTCCGCAGGCAGAGGAAAAACCTTGCGATAGAATCCGATACCCACCGGCCGGTAGCCGTGGTTCGCGTCGGCGCAGCGGTCAAAATCGCCCTCGATGCACCAATCGTGGGGCAGGTCCACCTGGCGCCATTGTTGGGCGCTAAAAGGGCAATCTGCGTGCCCCTCGCTATAGGAGGTGGCAGGCATCGCCGCCGCATCGGTCATGTCCGTCAGGCCGCCTGTCATACCGCCCTTGACCGCATAGCGGATGGGTAGATCCCCTCGATGGAAGAACCATCCTTCGTCCATCTTTTGTCGCACGCGCGCCCTGGCATGGCCTATTTGGTGGCTCATCGCTAACCTCCTGTGCTTTGTGTGGGCATTATACCAGCGCACAGGCACACACGCTAGCAACCTGCAGGCTGGCCTCGAGGGTGGAACAAGAAAAGGGTGGCGCCCAGGCTCGGCGCCACCCATCTGATGCTGATGTGCTATCGTGTCTAGCGTGTCATGGGATGATGCCCACGCGACACTAGGCCATCCACAGCAGGTGCACGGTGTTGCCTGCCGGATCGGGATTCTTCAGGTAGACTGCTTTGACCGTAGGCTTGATGTTCGGTTCCAGGGTCTCGATCCCCTTGGCCTTGAGGTCGGCCAGGGCAGCCTCGAAATCGCTCACCAGCACGGCGATATGGCAGGGGCGGTTAGGCTCGCTCTTCATGATCTCGATCCGCCCAGCGCCGGTGCTGTTGACAAACCAGGAGCTATTGCCTTCCTTGGACTTGAAGCCAAACGTCTGGGCATACCAGGCGGCGAGATCAGCCGCCGAAGCCTGGTCGGTGGGGTAGATGCCCAGGTGCTCGACGCCGGTGTAGATCGGGAGGCCACGCGCCTGGCGCACCCAGGACAAGCACTGCACCGTGAGCGCCGTCATCCCCGCCCAGTCCTGGTTGTCGATGAGGTCCTTGCGAATGAGATCCGACCCCATCCCCACAGCCGAGACGCCGGCGTCGAACCAGCCCTTCAGATTCTCGTACTTGGCCTGGACGCCGCCGGTGGGCATGATCTTGGTCCACGGGGTAGGGCCCTTGATGGCCTTGATAAAATTCGGCCCGCCCAGTTCAGCGCCAGGGAAGGCTTTGACGATCTCGCAGCCCAATTCCTCCGCCGCCGACACTTCGC
>CAYQDH010000102.1:0-13905 GCA_964416075.1 uncultured Anaerolineales bacterium
GCGAGGCGGTGATCAAGTCAAAGGCAGCGATGCAATGTTGACACAGGCTCCCGCCTGGGCTAAGATTCGCCTGTTCGATCGGCCGTTGGTCAATTGCCGCTCCCGATGTGGCGCACTGGGCTACTAGAACGGGTGTGGCCCCCCTGGGACGACCCCAAAGGAGAGATGATGCAAGCCTGCCATTACCTGGAAATACCCGCTGAGCCCGCCGAAGGACGCGAGGGCGTGGCCATTCGTTGGGTGCTGGGCAAGAATGTGGGCGCGCCTAACTTTGTTACGCGCATCATCGAGGTTCAGCCGGGCTGTTCCACCGCTTACCACGCGCACGGCTGGGAGCATGAGGTGGTGGTGTTGGATGGCCGGGGCCGCGTCACACACCAGGGTGGCGAAACGCTCATCGGCCCAGGGAGTTGCATCTATGTGGCCCCCAACGAGGAGCACCAATTCGCCAACGCCGGGTCGGTGCTGCTCCGGTTCGTCTGCGTCATTCCACTGCCCAAAGAGGGGTGATAGGGCCGGCTCCAGGGCATGGCCGTGGCTGTCGTTCGGCGGTAATCTCTCAAGCGGTCTAAGGGGCTGGTTCATCATCATGCGCGTGTCCAGAATCCTGTCCTGCATATTGCTCCTGTTGCTCGCGGCCTCGCTGCATGTCTCGGCGTTATCGCCGTCGGCGCGAGCCCTCCGTCCGCACGACCTTGCTCTTGTGGGCGCAGGCTCAATTCCGCCTCTGCCGCAGGATGCGCACAGCACCACGGGTCCTCTGCGCCCGCCCTGGGTAAAAGATGTCGATGCTCAAGGGGCGGGACAGCAGGCTTCGCTTGATGCCGTGGTCATCCCTTATGTGCCAGCTTACCTCTGGCGTCACGGTTGTGGGCCTACGGCCGCGGGGATGGTCCTCGGCTACTGGGATCGCCGGGGCTACGATGACCTGATGCCCGGTGATGCCTCCACGCAGACCGAGGCTGTGCAGCAGATGATCGCTAGTGATGGCCCGGCCAGCAATTTCGCAGACTATTGCGAGCCGCTCGATGCGAGCACGCCCGATATCCTGCCCGACAAATCCGAGGATCCCCCTGGGGACGAACACCCAGATGAGTGCGTGGCCGACTACATGAGGACCTCGCAGAGCCAGTATGGCATGCGATATGGTTGGAGTTGGTACTCTGACATCGCACGATCGTTCCAGGGCTATATTCCTGCGGCGAGCGGGGGGCGTTATCAGGCATCGGTCACCAATCTGTGGTTGGGCTCCATGCCCATGCTGACCTGGGACATCTTCCGTGCCGAGATCGATGCCGGCCGGCCTATGGTGCTGCTCGTGGACACGGATGGCAGTGGCGGAACAGACCATTTCGTCACCGCCATCGGCTATGACGACGCAGGCGGCGCGCGACGATACGCCTGCCTGGATACCTGGGGTACCTCCGTTCGCTGGGCTGACTTTGCGCCTCTGATGGCGGGCCAGCCGTGGGGCATCTATGGCGCAACCCTTTTGCGGTTCCTCACTCCTCCTGTAGATGTCGCAGATGCCGTGCTTCATGGGCCGACAACTGCCCGGACGGGCGAAACTTGCGCATTTACAGCGATTATCTCCCCGACGACGGCTACCCAGCCGGTGACCTACGTGTGGCAAGCCACCGACCAGCAGCCTATCACCCACACGGTGAACAGCATCAGCGATACCGTGGCGTTCGCCTGGAACGGTCCCGGCGCCAAGAGCGTGACGCTGCACGTATCCAACCAGGGCGGCGCCCTGATCACTTACAGTGGTAGGATCATCATCGATCCTCTCCACCTCCATATGCCGCTACAAAGGAGACCTTGAGCTATGTTGCCTCGCGAACGAGTCTTTGCTGCCTTGGAGCACCGTGAACCGGATCGTATCCCTTGGGGGGAGCATTCGGTCGACTATAACGTGTATGAGGATATCCTGGGGCGCGAGACCCTGGTGCAGGCCAAGATGCGCGAAACCCGCGCGCTGTGGGAGGGGCGGCGCGATGAGGTGGTGGCCAGCTACAAGCGCGACCGGCTGGATCTGATCCGCGCCCTGGACATGGATATCGTCTTTGTGGGCCGCGTGCCCCCGAAGGACTACCAGCCCGACCGCTACGAGCGGCTGGCAGAGGATGTCTACCGGGGACCGGATGGCCGCACCTATCACGTCTCCTCTACGACCCATGACCTGATGCCCACCGAGATGAATCATAACCTCCTGCGCACCGCCACGCTCAAAAGCGTGCAGGAAAAGATCGATGAGCTCGATGCGCTGCCGCCCGAGGATCCGGACGATTCTTGCTGGGAACTGGTCCACCATGCCGTCCAAGAGATGAAGGCCACCCACTTTATCATGCTCCTATGCAGCGACCTGGAGTGGCCCCGTTTTGGCAGGACCGAGGAGGAGGGCTGGATGAACCTGGTCCAGCATCCCCGCATCTGCGCCAAGATTGCCGAATTGCGGCAGAAGCAACTGTTGCGCGACTTGCGCTTGCATGCCCAGCTCGGCGTGGATGGCATCATGCCCTGCGGTGACCTGGGCTCCAGCGCCAGCTTGATGGCCAGCCCGCGCATCTACCGGCAGCTGGTGTACCCCGTGCACCTGGCCGTGGCCAGCGAGGCCCATCGCCTGGGGCTGAAGGTGCTCAAGCACTGCTGCGGGCACACCTGGCCGGTGGTCGACGACCTGGCCAGTATTTATGATGCTTACGAGGGGATCCAGGCCTCAGCGGGGATGGATATCAAGCGACTCAAGGAGCAGGTGGGAGACCGCCTGACGCTCTGGGGCGGGATTTGGCATGAGCACATCATCATGGGCGACGTCGAGGATATCCGCGAAGACGCGCGCTATGCCTTCACTCACGCCGCGCCGGGCGGGGGTTACATCATGGGCTCCAGCCACTCTCTGGCCGTGGGCGCCAAGCGTGAGAATATCCTGGAAATGAAGCGCTGCCGGGATGAATGGGGCAACTATCCCATCGATCCCAAACGCTTCGTGTAGAGGCCGGAAGAGACCATGGAAAACACGGTCCCAAGGGAAGGGGAAAGGGCGGTTTCCACCTTTTTCTATCGAAGAGGCGTACCAGTCCAAGGGCTGGGCGATCGAGGGAATACATTGAACGAGCAGGCCCCCCGTATTTACCTGGCTATCGATAACTGCTTTGCTTCCAAGCGCTGGACCCGGCCACGGGAGTGGGCCGCCTTGGTGCGCGACCTGGGCCTGACCTATGTGGAGGCCAGCGCTGATAACGAGTGTGATCCCCTGTATACAACGCCCGAGTACATGGCCGATTGGCTGGGTGAGGTGCGCGCGGCTCAGGATGAGCTTGGGGTGCGGGTGGCTAACCTCTATTCCGGTCACGGCACCTACAGCACCCTCGGGCTGGCGCACACAGATGTGCGCGTGCGCGACCACTTGATGGAAGCATGGCTCAAGCCGATGGTCGACCGCGCCGCAGCGCTGGGTGCGGGGTTGGGTTTCTACTGTCATGCCTTTCCGCAGGCCGTTTTGCAGGACCCCGAGGCCTATTCCCAGGCCCAAGGGGATCTCTACGCTCGCCTGGCTGCGCTGGCCGGCTATGCGCACGAGCGCGGAACGCACAGCATCAGCCTGGAGCAGATGTACACGCCACACCAGATCCCGTGGACGATGGCCGGCGCGACGCATTTGATGCGCGATGTGTATGCGCGCGGGCAACAGCCGCTCTACATGACCTTGGACACGGGACACGGGAGCGCTCAGCGCCGATTCCTGCGCCCCGATCGCGATGTTTTGGCGCGCGCGGTGCGCGATTATCGCGCTGGGCGCGAGCCGGCGGGGCTCTGGCTGGGGCCGTCGTCTGCCTATGGCCTGTTGCGGCACGCCGCGACGGCAGCGCTCAGCCAGGAAGAGGCCGTCCTGCTACGAGTCGAGGAGGAGATGGATCGCGCGCCTTATCTCTTTGCGTCGCCCGAGGATGGCGATCCCTATGCCTGGTTGGAACGCCTGGCCTGCTACTCGCCCATCATCCATCTGCAACAGACGTCCGGGCGATCTTCCTCCCACTGGCCCTTTACGGCGGAGCGCAACGCGGAGGGGATCATCCGACCGGAGCAGCTCCTGCAGGCGATCACCGCCTCATATGCCCGCCCGGAGGAGGGGGGGCTGCCGCCGCGCTGTCGCGATATCTGCCTTACCCTGGAGGTTTTTTCGGGCACCGCGGACATCACGGCGGATATCATCGCTGCTCTGGAGGAATCGGTGACCTACTGGCGCCGCTTTGTGCCCCGCGATGGCTTGCCCTTGGCTGAGGTGATGCGCGGTCTCGGTTTGTAGGGAGGCGAGGGGGATGGCGCCCCAAGTGGCGGCTGCATGCCACGATAACGTGGAATACATAGCCCAGACGCTAGGCACGCATTCCCTCTGCCTGGCGTCTGGGCGAGGACATTAGCGCTTGCCACCGCCGACAATCAGCGGCAGCTTGACCTGGAAGACTGGCGCCTGTCCCACAGCCAGGATCGTCCCGTAATCTCCCACAACCCAGCCCTGTTGCGGCCCCAGGAAGGAGAGACCGAACAGGTCACCATAGGTAAGGCTGGATATCGGGACCCAGGTTGCGCCGCCATCGATGCTGAACCGCAGCATGCCATACGAGCCCGACATCCAGGCTGTGCGTGCGTCCAGGAATTGCAGGTCATGGATGTCTGGTTGGGTGCGGTCGGCCGGGCCATAGGCTTGCATGGCCCACTGTGCTCCGCCGTCTGTGGTGTGGTACAGCCCCTCGCCGCCGATCCAACCCTCCTGGGCGTTCACCATGTCGATGGCAAACAGCCGCTTGTTGCAGGTGGCCCAGTCGCACGTCAGTTGCTGCCGTGTCCAGTGGGCGCCGCCATCCTCAGTATGGATGACCTGCCCTTGGCCGCCCATGGCCCAACCGTGCTGGGCGTCGGTGAAATCCAGTTCCCCCTGTACCAGGGCGAAGCCGATCCCCAAGTTTCCTTCAATGCCCGTATCTACCCAAGCCCAGTGGGCACCCGCATCCGTCGTCTTGGCCAGCCAGATATTGCTGCTCGGGAACTTGCTCTCGGCCAGTGCCCACCCGTTCTGTGGATCGAGGAAATGCACGGCAAAGAACTCGCGGTCGCGACCCTCATACAGCTCTGTGCCTTGCTCCAGCCAGTGCTCCCCGCCATCCGTGGTATGCAAAATGGCGCCATGATACTTCATGTCAGCCAGCCTCTCCGAGCTACCCATGGCCCAGCCGTGGCGCTGATCCACAAAGAACACGCTGTCCAAGCGGTAGTAGCTAAAGAGTGTATCGGGTGGAGCCATTTCGTACTGGGTGTCCCAGTGCTCGCCGCCATCCTCCGTGGCCAGGATTACCTGCCCCCAAAGCTCTGGCTCGAAGGTCCGGCTACCCACGGCCCAGCCGTGATTCTCGTCCGTGAAAAAGACATCCTGCAGCTTGTAGTGGATGCTGATGTAGGATTGCTCGAAAAGGCAATCGCAGTTGTAACAGGTAGGCTCGGGAAATGTCCACTCGCAGGAATCCCAGGCTCGCGTCGAGCGCCCCACCAAATCATGGTCTCCCACCGCCACCACCTGGCTCCCGACCACAGCCAAGCCGTAGAAGCCCTCCCCCTCGTGGCGGTCCATGCGCAGCTCTTGCCAGGTCGCGCCGCCGTCCATGGTGCGCAGGACGGGGGGGCCCCAAGCAGCGCCATAGAGGGCGCCCGTGGCGTAGCCTCGTTGAGCATCGATAAACTGGACGTCCCAGAGCACCGCTGAGGTCATGGTGCTGGTTGTCTGTTGTTGCCAGGTCTGGCCGCCATCGCGGGTCGCAAAGAGGGCGCTGCCCTGCACCCCTGTGTTCATCTTGAACCCCACCACATAGCCGGTCTGTTGATCGATTATATCGATGCCCGTGAGGACGATCTCCAGATCCAGATTGAACTGCTCGCTCCAGCTGTGGCCGCCGTCTTGGGTATAGTAGGCCATGGCACGGTGCTGTGGCCGCGACGCGTCATAGCCCTCGAACTTGATGCCCGCCGCCCAGCCGTGTTGTGCATCGATGAAATCGATGCGATTGAGGATGCTGGCGTCGGCCGGCAAATCCTGGCGCGTCCAGGTCGTTCCTCCGTTAGCCGTATGCCAGATCTGTCCGCGCCAATCATCGGGCTCGCCGGAGGAGTCATTGTGCACCACGGCGATGCTGGTGGCCCACCCGTTTTCAGCGTCGGCAAAAACGACGCCACGGAACTCGTCGGTTGTGGCCACGGCCTGCCTGGCCCAATGCGCTCCCCCGTCGGTCGTATGGAGGATCGTGCCGCCGGCGCCCACCGCCCAGCCCACATGGGCATCCACGAAATCGACGCCTCGCAACGTCTCGGCAACACCTGCCTCTTGCTCCACCCAATCGATGCCCCCATCGGTGGTCAATAGGATGGTGCCCACGTACGCACGGCGCTCCTGGTCCCAGTGTACATCACCTACGGCCCAGCCTCGCTGAGCATCCACAAAATCCACATCATTGAGATAGTAGGAGGTCTCCTCGAATTGCTTCCGCACCCTCATCCCTAGAGGGGATGCTAGGCCTTCGCTCATCGGTCGATCGGGACGTACCTGCGAGCCGGAGACCCCTAACACCGGCTGAAGCACGATAGTTGGATCTTGGGCGAGCGAGTTGGGGGTCTGCCACAAGAGGATCGATCCACCCAGCATGGCCAACACCAGCCACCGCACCCACCCGCATCTTATTCCATGAATTGTATACATTGCGATACCTCCTCGCGTATTACCTCGATGTTTCACTTGGCCTACTCTTCCACGCCCCACAGCCGCGTCTGGTCCTGCGCCCCCGAAGCCAGGGTGGCCCCATCGGGTGAAAAGCTTACCGTCTGCGCCCAGCCGCTGTGGCCAATGAGTGCCTTCAGTTCTTTCCCCGTCGAAACATCCCACAACCTGATGGTCAGATCCCGGGAGGAGGAAGCCAACAGCCGCCCATCGGGCGAGAAGGCCAGGCTGGTCACATCGCCGGCATGTCCCTCGAGAACGGCGCTTTGCGTCCCGCTGGCCATGTCCCACAGCACGATGGCGGAATCACCCCGGTCAGCAGCCAGCATCCTCCCATCGGGGGAGAAAACAATATCGTTCACCCAGTTGCGATGCTCCAGTTCGTAGGTCAGCTCGCCACTGTCAAGGTCCCAAGCTCTGACCTGGCCCATCGATCCTGCCGCCAGCCACCGGCCGGCGGGCGAGAAAGCGACGCAGAATACCGAGGATCTGTTGCCGATGATGGTCTTTAGCTCGCGTCCGCTGGCCACGTCCCACAACTTGACCGTTTCACCAGTGGCGGTGGCCAGCGTCTGGCCATCTGGGGAAAAAGCCACGTCCTGGCTATTTTTGCTCCCGGCGAGGCTGAGCAGTTGGGCGCCCCCGTCCACCTTCCACAGATTGACGCCCTCGGACGAGGCCGAGGCCAGGATCGTCCCGTCGGGTGAGAAGGCGATGCCACTCGCCCACGAGATGTTGATCTTGAGGATCTCCTGCCAGCTTCTGGCATCGTAGATACGGATATCAGATGCGGCAACGGCCAGCAGTCCGCCGTCAGGCGACCACGCCAGTTGGTTGGCATGTTCGATGTCCAGCAAGCGCAGTTGGGTGATCTTGCCGGCGCTGGTGGGTGAGATGGCTCTGCCCGAGAGCGGAACGGCGCTCGTGTTCGATCTCGCCTCGCCAGTATAAGTCGCCACATGCGTAGCCTTTGCCTGTGCCGAACGGCCATCCTCCGTCGGCGCCACAGCCAAGCTCGGTGCGACGGTGGGCGATGGCGCTGGGGTGTTGGCGACAGCAGTGGTCGGGAACACCTCCGCCGTGTTCGTGGCGGGCGGCGCCATGGGCGTGGGGACTGGTGTTGCGTCGAGGCCCTGCGGCGCTCTCGATGATGTGGCAGTGGGAGAGGTAGATGTAGCCTCTCCCACTGACGAGGCCGTAACGACCACTATGGAAGTCTTGGGGACAATCCGGTTCACTTGGATCTCCAGCCCGCCGCAACTTACCAGAAGGCAGGAGAGCACAAGGGCCGGCATAGCGCTCCACCATGCGCGCTGCACACGCTTTGCTCCTTCCATAGATCGCGCCATGAACTCCGATGTACGCATGATGGCCCTCCCTGAATCTGTGACGAGTTCCATAAAGCGCGACATGGCATGGGGCGCCATGTCGCGCGCCGGACTACTGTCCCGCGACGGACGAGACAATCGCGCACGCCACTAGCACCACGGTGACGATCAGAACGATCGTCCAGGTCTTGCGGCCGCGCTCTTGGTCACGCTTCAGCTCGTCGATCGTGCCGCCCAGTTCTTCCACCTCGCCCTGGGCATTGACCCCCAACTGCACCCGATACAGCTTGCGCGTGTTCGGGAAGGCATAGATGACCGCCAGCGGCCATATGAGCAGGACCAGGCTGATCATCTTCAGGGCTTCCACCGCAGCGCGGCGTTCCATAGTCACGACCGTCTCCAGCCGTGACACGAGATTGTAGCCGTATTCTACATACTTGTGGATGGCTTCGTCGAGCTTGCGTTTCTGCACGGCGAGGTCGGCGGGTTGCGGTGCGTTGACGTCGCGGCCACAGTGCTTACACACAATAGCCTCATCCTGAATTTCCTCTGCACAGAACGGACACGCTTTCATGGTCTGGCCTCCCTTTGTGCTACCGGAATATGTATCGGCCCCCGATGGTGAACCGGTTCCTCGGGGGCCACGATGGAAAGTTGTCTCCTCTTCCATCGTACGCCCCTAGCATAGCAGAAGGGAGGTGCGACTTCTTTTCGCAATGATTGGGGGATTATTACAGGATTGTTACAGCGCCGCCGTGGGCAGCGCAGAACGCACAGGTTTCGCCCTAGCAGCAAACAGACGCCACTTGCCTCCTCGGAGCACTGCAGGCCCAAACCCACACCATGATCGGGCACAGAACGCCCCTGTCTCGCTCTTTACATACTTGTAAGGGGTGCAGCGGTGGAGATGAGCGCTCGCGCTAAGTAGGAGTATACAAGGGCAAATCGAAGGAAAAGGTCGTCCCTCTGCCTGGCTCGCTCTCCACGCGCACCTCACCACCATGCTGCTCGACGATGCGTTGGACGATGGCCAGGCCCAGGCCGCTGCCCTTGCGCTGGCGCGAGCGTGGATCCGGGACGCGGTAGGCCGCCTCGAAAAGGTGAGGCAATGCATCGGCGGGGATGCCGATACCTTCGTCGGATACGCGGACGGACAGCCGATCCACTTGCTCCTGAACGCTGATGATCACCTGGCCTCCTTCGGGCCGGGAGTACTTGACGGCATTGTCGACCAGGTTGAACAGGGCGCGCTGCAGGCCTTCGCGGTCGCCCAGCACCCGCGCGGGCCGCGCAGGGCCGACGTAGCTCAACGCCACCCGGTGAGCCTCAGCTATCTCGCTCAGGCTCATGATCACCGCTTCGATCGCGGCTTTGACGTTGACCGGCTCACGCACGGCGGGGGCTCCGGGGGTTTCCAGGCGCGAGAGCCAACGCAGGTTGTCCGTCAACGTAGCCAGTTGCCCCAGTTCCGCCTCGATGATGGTATGATACTGGCGCCAGCGGCCGATCTCTTCTGGCCTGCTATCGGCCATGTTATCCAGGTTGCTCTGAATGATCTGCAGAGGGTTGGCCACCTCGTGCGAGAAATGGTAGATGAACTGCCTGTATACCTCTCGAGCGGACTCCCATTGCCCCTTCTGCGCATCCAGCCGCGTCACGTCAGCCTGAAGGTCGGCTATCTCCCCGTGCAGCTTGCACCGCTGCGCCGCCTGTCGCAGCCACAACCAGACGAGGCTCGCGATAAGCAGAACGACAGCGAGTATCACCAGGGCGAAAACCACATCCGACATTCTGAGCGTGATGTTCCAATAGGGCTCTGTCGACATCAGGGATTCTCCGTCCGCGGCGGTTGCGCTTCGAACCGATAGCCCAGGTCATAGCGCGTATGGATGTAGCGTGGGTGGGTGGGGTCGGGCTCGATCTTTTTGCGCAGCCTGGCGATGCAGGTGTTCACTGCCGCATCAGAGACCCCCTCATCGTATTTCCACACGGCCTCGATGAGGTCTGTCCGTGTCACGGGCTCGCCATAGTGCTGCACCAGATGAGCCAACACAGCGAACTCTTGCTCGGTCAAGACCACACCCTTGCCGCGAACCTCGACAAGGTGCCGGTCCATGTGGAGGCGCAGATACTCGTCCACCTCATACCATCCACCCCCTTCCTCTGCGCTCCGGCGCGCCCGCAACGTGCGCAACAGAGCCTTGACCTGCGCCAAGAGCAACCGATTGGACACTGGCTTGAGCAGGTAATAGTCCGCTCCCAGCTCGAACCCCACGATCTGGTCCACTTCCTCCCGGCGCACCCCGGAGATCATGATAATGCCCATCGCCTGGCCATACCGCGCGCGAAGCTCGCGGCACAACTCCAACCCGCTCGCCGTGGGATAGGGCAGCAATTGCACATCCAGGATGGCCAGGTCAGGCTGCAAGTGATTGAGCAGCTCGATGGCGCCCGGGCCATCTGCCGCCACGCTCACTTGGAAGCCCTCACGCTCGAAATACTCTTGCAGCGAGGTCCGGACATTGGGCTCATCATCGACGATCAGCAAGCTATCAGCCGGCATAAACACTCCTAGACAAGCAGGCTACGCCCCATCCTGTATGGCGGGCACGATGTATTGCTCGACAAGCTCGAATATCGCGTCGTGGCCCTCCATGTCCGCAGTCGTGACAACGATCAGATCCAGTTTGGGGATCACGAAAATGGTCTGCCCAGAACGCCCCAGCGCCGCATAGGCATCCAGCGTAGGATAGGTCCACCATTGATAGCCATAGCCCAGCGAGCCATCCGTCGTGGTGTGCTGGCGCGTAGCCTCCTCCACCCAGGCGCGAGGGACGATCTGCTTTCCATCCCAGGTCCCTTGTTGCAGGTAGAGGTAGCCCAATTTGGCCATGTCGCGCGCCGTCAACTGCAAGCCCCACCCGCCGATGGCCATCCCCTTGGCGTCCGTATCCCATCTCCAATTGGTGATGCCCAGAGGTTGGAATAGGTTCTTGCGCGCGAAATCCTGCACCTTGGAGTCTGTCGCGTCTTGGACGACCCCCGCCAGTACATGCGAGCAGCCCGAGCAATAGTTGAACCGCTCCCCTGGCGGCTCGCTCATCGGCGTATCCAGCACATACTGTATCCAGTCGTCGCTCATGTACATGGCCCGGTAGATGGGATCGCCCTCCTGCCAGTCCAGCCCCGAGGTCATGGTCAGGAGGTGTTCCACCGTCATCGCTCCCTTGCGCGCATCCTGGTTGGCGAAAGTGTAGCCGGGCCAGTGGTCGACCACGGGCTGATCGAGGCGATCGATGGCGCCCTGATCGACAGCGATCCCCACCAGAGTGCTGACAATGCTCTTGGTGCAAGAGTAGATCTCGTGCCTGGTGTTCTGGTCATGAGGCGAAAAGTATGTTTCGCTCACGATATAGCCGTGGCGAATGACGAGCAGGCTATGCATCTCCAGGTTCTGAGCCCTGACGGCCTCCAATGCTTGCGCCAACCGTTCGCCATCCATGCCCTGTTCCTCGGGCGTCGAAAGGCGCCACTCGCGGGTGGGCCAGTAGGCCGGTGGTGCACCCGACTCGGCAATGGAATCGGGCCGCGCCGGACCCAGGCGCACGCCACCGCACCCTACCATAAGCGTCAGCAGGCACAGGGTGATCACCGATCTGATACGCGAGAGCATTCGTTCTCCGTTCACGCCCTTGAGTTCCATTCACGGGTACCACAGTACGACGAGCCCATTGTACTACCGCCGGGCTCGTGTCATCAACTGGATGGGCCGGGTTGCCAGACCACAGTGCGCCAGCTAGCCCAGGGCCTTGTCATTGTCACGATTATGTCATTCTGAGCGAAGCGAAGAATCCCCGTTCACTATAGCCAACACCTGTTTTTGCGCCAAGCTCGACGGCCCTTCCGACTTACTTTGACAAAGCCCTGCAGCTAGCCACAAGTGCTTGACAGGCTATCGCCGTCGTGCTAAAGAATGAGCACAGTGGTTCATCTACGTGAGCTTATCAATCGAAAATGAGGGTAGTATGACTGAGCAGAGACTGGTGCGCCACGAGGCGCTGCGTGAGCTTTCTACCCGGATACAGGTTGGCCTGGGTATCCCCAAGAACGATGCCGAGATGGTCACCGATTGCCTGGTTGAGGCGGAGATGATGGGCCTGACCACGCATGGCATCATCCGGCTGAAATGGTATATGGATCGTCTGCGGGCCGGAGGGATCAACCCCCATCCCACGATGCGCGTGGTCAACGACCATCCCTGCACGGCCCTGTTAGAGGGCGACAATGGCCTGGGTCCCGTGGGCGGGCGAATGGCCATGGAGTTGGCTATCGACAAAGCGCGCGACCATGGCGTGAGCGTGGTGCTGATGCGCAACTGCAATCACTATGGTATCGCGCAGTACTATGCGCGGATGGCCATCCCCCACGATATGATTGGCGTATCGATGACCAACGTGATTGCCGCGATGCCGCCTACTGGCGGCGCGGAGGCGCGGCAGGGGAACAACCCCATGGCCTTCGCTTTCGGCGCCGGGGAGGAGCCCCCCGTGGTGGTGGATGGATCGATGTGCAAGGGCACCTGGGGCCGGCTGTATCTCGCTGTCCAACGGGGTGAAAAGCTCCCCCCAGATAGCTATGCGGACAAGAGCGGCGTTCCCACTTTGGATCCCCAGGCGGTACTGGACGATGGTGCGCTCTTACCCATCGCCGGGCACAGAGGTTACGGCTTGGCGGTGGCCGTCGAGCTGCTTACCGGGATGCTGGCGGGCTGGTCGCTGGACCACGATGTGCCGCACCCCTACAAGGTGCTGGACAAGCCGGGCGACAATACTTACTTTATGGCCGCCATCCGCATCGACTATTTCACGGATGTGGCCGAGTTCAAGGCTCGCATGGATGAGTGGATCCGCTGGATGCGCGCCACGCGGCGGGCGCCCGGGGTGGAGCGCATCTGGCTGCCGGGCGAGATGGAGCACGTGACGAAACAGGAACGGCTGGTCACTGGGATTCCCTTGCATGCGGCGATGTTGGCTGAATTAGAGACCTTGGCCAGTGAGGCGGGGGTGCGGTTTACTCTGTAAGAAAGATGGGGAGGAACGCCATGCTCGCCATGTATGTGCACACACACTGGGGCTATAACCATCCCTACGCCGCGCGCACCTGGACCGTTGAGGATTGGCGCGGCTATCTTGGCGCTCTCCGAGCGCTGGGCTATGACGCGGTGATGTTCTGGCCCCTGTTCGACAGCATGCCACCCCAGCCCACCGAGAGCGACCGTGCCTTTCTGACTCGTACGGCGCAGGTGATCGAGATCGCGCACCGCGAGTTCGGCATGCAGTTCCTGCTTACCGTCGGTGCTAACGTGATGGGCAACGAACGTGCCGCCGCGTACACCTACGAGCAACGCCCCTATTTTGTCTGCGAGCGCAAAATCAACCCTGGGGATCCCGTCGCCGTCCAGGCCATGCTCGACGCGCGCAAGTGGCAATTCGAGCCGTTGGCCGCCGCCGATGGCCTGGCCATCATCGACAGCGACCCGGGCGGCTATATCGGCTCCACGAACGAGGAGTTTGTGGATGTGATGGGAAAGCAACTGGCCCTCTTTCGCCAGTACAACCCGCAGATGGAGCTACACTACTGGGTGTGGGTGGGCTGGGAGAACTATAACCGCTTTTGGGCGGAGGCGCGGCAGGGCCGAGAGGGCGATGCCGCGCCCAGCCTACGGGTCGACCCCCAGGTATTCACCGACACCCTCGACCGGGTGCGCGCTCAGATCCCCGAGCCGTGGTCGCTGCTCTTGGCCTGGCCGGA